>JAJDNM010000001.1 GCA_022340665.1 Acidobacteriota bacterium
GATGACCTCCTCGCCCCTCGCGAACCGGTAGGCGTCCTCGGGTGTCAGCGTGCACCCGACCATGCCGGCGTCGGTCGAGTACGACGTGTGCAGGTGGGTGTCCCCGTAGAACACCTGGTTGGGCCAGTCCTGGCCGGGGTAGGGCGAGTAGTTGATCTCGCGGTTGAGCGCTTCGGGCGGCGGCGCGTCCTGCGCCACGGCGCACGGCGCTCCCAGCACGACTCCGCAAAACATCAAAACGAGCGTTCGCCGGATGTCCATCACGACTCCTCTCCATGGGGGTTTTCCGCCGCTGCGCCGCGGAAACCCTCGGGTTTGCATGACTATTTCAGTTCGTATCGCCTCAAACATCGTTTTTCTTTCTTCTGCTGCTCGACCTTCGTGTCGATGTCCTTCTGGGTGTTGTCGAGCGCGTCTTTTCGGTTGATTCGCGGTATCCTAACATATCCTCGCGACGCCATGCAATGAGCGAACGAGCACGAACCGACGAGTGAGACGTGGACATCCGGCGTGTCTCCGCCGCAGACGGACACGCACAGGATCCCCGGACCGCGGTGCTGATCGAAGAACGAAGAACAAAGATCCCAACCACCCCGAAGGCGTTTCGTCATGGCTGGGCGGGTGAGTGATCTTCGTTTTTCGGCTCTTGGTTCCGGTCCGATTGCACCCGGGACGGCCACTCCACAATGCTGCCAACCCGAGCGAGCGGGGTGCTCCCTGCTCCCCTCTCACGGCCTACGGCTTACGGCTCACGGTCTTACGGCGTATACCAGATCGGCGAGGTGTAGGCGCGGTCCTGGACCGTGAGCCTGGTGCCCTCGGGCATGGTGATGCCGTAGAACTTCTGGTCGTAGGCGGTCCAGCGCGGCTTCGGGATCTCGATGACGCGAACGTAGTAGAACGCTCGCTCAGAGGGATCGAAGGTCGGATCCTCCCAGTAGGCGCCGAGAAGAGCATCGCCGATCGTGTTCGTGAAGCTCGCATTGGCGACGTCCACGGTGTTCCCCACAGGCGTCGTGCACCGTCCGTCCGGCCCGATTTCGCGGCCGTCGGAGACCGCGACGTCGAAGATCCGTTCGTGAACCTCACCGGCTGCGTCGATCCAACCCTTGATGACCTGGATGCGGTCGAGATTGGCGCCATCCGGGTCGCGCATGGCTCGGATCAAGAAGCGAGGCTTCGTGCCGACCGGGGCGGCCGAGAGGTCGCCGCCCATCGGGACCCCGCGCGCGTAACCCTGCGCCGCGAAGTCAGGCAGGCTGATTTCTTCCGGCTCGAAGTCCCAGCCCGCAAAGACTCGGACGACCATCCGGCCGCCGGTGGTGCCGTAGACCTCACGACGCTTGAATGCGTCCCAGATCGACTCGCGAGAATTCTCGCGTGCCCAGACGGCCGCGAGCCCCGACGCCCCGAGATCGACGGCCTGGATGGAGAGCGAGTCGTCCACCAGCGACTTGATGAGCACGTCCTTGTAACGCTCGGCGCTGGGTTCGACGATGTTGGCCTTGCCCCACCAGTTCTCCTCCTCGGTCGAGGCGAGACCGCCGTGGGCATCGGTGGAACCGATCATGCCGAATTTGAACGGGTTCGTTCCGAGCGTCGCCTCATATGCGAGGCCGCGCTTGAGGGCCTCACGGGAGTACTCGTACTGCAGCATGTCGCGGGTCTTGGCCGCGGAACCGGACAGGTTGCCCTTGTCGATGAGTTCGAAATCGGCAAATCCGTCGTCGGGCGAAAGGAAGGGGTGTGCCTCGCCCGTGCCTTTCGGCTGGGTGACCTCCACGACTGGCTCCCACTCGGCGCGACGGCGTGCGTACTCGGCGTCGAGCGGTCGCTTCGTCTTGACCGTCACGTCCGCAAACATGAGTCCGTTGGAGAGGTTGCCGTTGTGCGGGATCGCGAGGACCCGGCCGCCTGTCGTCTCCTCGAGGTTCTCCATCCAGCGCCAGAGGTCCTCGGGGTCCTCGGAGTCGTACAAGGAGAACGGCACCACCTGCTTGGCCACGTCGGCGCCGTCTCGAAACAGGACGTTGCGGTGCAGGTTGTTTCCGCCCGGCGCCGAGGTCCATTCGAACCCGATGAGGGCGGTGAAGGCTCCGGGCTGGTTGTTGCGCTCGGCTGCCTCGATGATCTCGTACCATGCGCCGCGAACCATGTCCTCGTTCGGCATCGGGTCCTTGCCGGTGTTCATTGCGGCGACCCACTCGATGAAGGCGTCGTAGCCCTCACCGTTCTTGACCATGTCATGCCAGAGCTTGCCCTGCGGGTTGGCCAGTACCGTGGGGTCGTCCTTCTCGATGAAGGGCGCCAGCCCGAGGTTTTCGGCGTGGTCGGCGATGACGAGGAAGTCGAGCGGGCGCTTGAGCTGTGCCTTCTGGCCCGTCGACGTCATCACCATCTCGCCTTTGGCGAAGCGGTAGGCGTCCTCTGGGCCGACCGTGTTGCCCGCCATCCCGGCGTCGGTCGAATACGACGTATGGAGGTGAGTATCGCCCCAGAAGACCCGGAGCGGGAAATGTCGGCCGACGTAGGGCGAGTAGTTGTGCTCCACCTTGTCGGCGAACTCGGGACTGGCGCCGATGTCTTGCGAGAACACGGCTCCAGAGGAGACGATCAACCCAACCGCCATGGTGACGACCCACAGGTGCTTCATTCCGACTCGTCGCATGGCTGCTTCCTCCGCTGTTTGACTGCCCCATGCTGGTTTTCGGCCGAGATCTTCACGAGGTCCGTGAGCGTGATTCAAGCGTCGATCATGAGTGGTCCGAAAAGCGTCGACCTTGAGAATGCCCCGCGGCGGTACATCGTTAGCCGATCGACGCCCGCGTCGCCCAGCTTCTACCGCTTTCCTGCCGGAGTGCTTCGCGATGCCTTGCACGACTCCCATCCTCATGACTCCTTTTCTGCTCACTGCACGCTCTTGTTGATGAACTCGTCGACCACGTTGGACATGTCGAAGCTCTTGCCGCCCTGCACCGGTGGGTACTCGGCCAGCGACTGCAGGTGCGCTGCCATCAGCTCGCCCATCGGCTGGATCAGCCACGACACCTTCTGCATCAGGTGACCGTAGGCGTCCGGCGAGTCATAGCTTTCGTAGGGATCCATCCGGATGTTGAAGACCAGCGGAACAGTGCGCGGAATGACGTTTGCGTAATAGTCCTCTTTGGTCGAGAAGTGGAACTTCCACGGGCCCATGCGCACGGCGGTCAGCTTGCTCTCGTAGTAGTGAAAGATGTGGTTGCGGCTGGAGTGGTCCGATGCGCCCATCCAGTAGTCCAGGTTGTTGACTCCGTCGATGTACTGCTTCTTGCTCTCCATCACTTTGGCCGCCACGTCGGGCTCACCCGCCGCCGCCGCGAGGGTGGTGAATGCGTCCTGGTGGGCCTGGATGCCGTTCAATACCTGGCCTGCCGGGATCTTGCCCGGCCAGCGAGCCATCATCGGTACCCGCACGCCGCCCTCGTAGGTGGTCATCTTCTCGCCCCGGAACGGGGTGGTGCCCCCGTGCGGCCAGGATGAGTGTTCAGGCCCGTTGTCGGTCGAGTACACGACGATGGTGTTGTCGGCGAGGCCGTTGGCTTCGAGCCAGTCGAGCACTTTCCCGACGTCCCGATCGTGCTGGAGCATCCCGGCGCCGTAGTAGTCAGCCTCACTGGTGTAGCCCTCGACTGCCTGCAGCCACTCATCGCCGATGCGGGTGTAGAGATGCATGCGGCTTGTGTTCGCCCAGACGAAGAACGGCTCGCCGGCGTCCTTCGCCCTCTGCATGAAGTCGATCGCCTTCGGGAACATCTCCTCACCGTCGAAGTTCTTCATTCTCTCCTGGGTCAGCGGGCCGGTGTCGGTGCACTCCTGCTTGCCAACGCGACCGAATCGCGGGTCCTCGGTCGAGTCATCATTGTCGGTTGCGTAGCAGTGCAGCACGCCGCGGGTGCCGAACTTCTTTTCGTACTCGTGCAGGCTCCCGGAGTATGCCTCGCCGAAGTTCTGGTAGTCGCGCTGTTCGGCTTCCTCCTGCGTGTTGAGGTGGTAAAGGTTGCCGAAGAACTCGTCAAACCCGTGCACCGTCGGCAGGTGAGAGTTCCGGTCGCCGAGGTGGTTCTTGCCGAACTGGCCGGTGCGGTAGCCGAGGTCCTTCATCACCTCCGCCAGCGACGGCGATTCGGCCATCAGCCCGAGCGCGTCGCCCGGCTGGCCGACGGTCGTCATCCCCGACCGGATCGGGTACTGGCCGGTGATGAACGCGGCCCGACCCGCCGTGCAGCTCGGTTGGGCATAGTGATCGGTGAATCGGGCGCCTTCGTTGCCGATGCGATCGATATTGGGCGTCGTGTAGCCCATTTTCCCGCCTTCATAGGCACTCAGATTCGACCAGCCGATGTCGTCACCCCAGATAACGAGTATGTTCGGTCTATCCTGTGCCGTCACGGTGCCGGTCGCGGCCGCCATCACCAGCATTGCGATGCAGATGATCCATGTGTGTCGAGTCACTCCCGGTGTCATGGTTCGATTCCTTCCTGAATCGTTTTGATTCTCCGTATCAGTTGGTGATTACGGATTTTACATATGCAGGGGAACGGCGTCAATTGTCAATAATGACATCGAAGAGGTCGGAAGGCTCAGCGGACAGCGACCGCGACAGGAGTCAGGAACAGCACCAGGGTTCAGTTTCAGCGGCAGTTCGTCTGAGTGCCGGTGCTGTTTTCTGACCCTGATCCCTGCCCCTGTCGACTGACGCTGGCTGCTGTCGCTGCCTACCGTCGCTGTTCCTGATTGCTGCCACTTAATATCAAAGGCCCCGCCGCGAGCGTATCAACCGCCTCGATCGCCAGATCTCGTCCGCTGGTCGCGAAAACGAGCCAACGCGAAAGGTGGTACCCCGGAACGCATTCAACCGGTATCGAGGTACAGCCGCATCAGCGGCCGATCATGGCGGCGACGAGCGACCTCGCGGAAATCGGCGCGGTGAAACATCGAAGCCGCGCCGTGATACATCGAAATCGGTCGGCGTCTTTCACCCGCATCGACCGGGCATGCGTCCAGGACCCGGGCGCCATTCTCGCGCGCCCAGTCGATCGCGCCGTCAAGAAGCGCCGTCGCAATGCCTTCTCGACGATTGCCCGCACGCACGGCAAAGCAGGATATGCTCCACACGCCGGGGTCGTCTGCTGGCGCGTCCGGCGTCGGCGCCGTGAGGCGCCTTGGGCCGTTCCAGTTGGGAACGTCCGTCCGCGGCCCGACCTGTACCCAGCCAACCGGTTCGCCGTCCCGGTAGGCGATGAGTCCGGGCGGAGGGCCCGTTTCGACGCGGACACGGAACAGCTCCCGGTTCGTCTCACCCAATGATCGCTCGAACTCCTGATGTGGCAATCGCCAGTACATGCACCAGCATTGGCTGCAGACCCCGCGCCCGCTACCGAACACCGCCACGACATCTTCCCAACGTTCCGGTGTGAGCGGTCTGATGTCGATGCCACTCGCCATGTCCGACATGGTACCCGCGAATACAGATGTGTAAAGCGTGATCCGTGGCAATCAGGCATCCATCCAATGGTGCAGATGATTCGATACCAGCCTTCATCGGTGGCACCCTGGAATGTCGACCGACGAGGCAGGCACAAACGGAAATTCTGAGTCCCCAAAACCCGGCACCCAAGCCGGACCGCACCGACGTTCTGCCTACGGCAACACGATGGCGTGCGCCTCGCGGGTGAAGAACGCCTTGCACTCCTCCCAGTCGAGGGGCTCCAGCATCCTCGGCATCGGCTCCCGCTCGGCGTCCTCGAAATACGTCAGGCTCTTGAGCACGTGGTAGCTGTTGACCCGGCCCTCTCCGTACTTCCTGGGCAGCCACTCGAAGCACCGCTCGAGCGAGAGGCCGCCGCGCAGGATCGTGTAGAGATCGACGAAGTCCTTGCGGCTGCCTCGGCTCGAGATGGCGGCGAGCTTCATCAGCGCAATGTCGCGCACGTCCGCGACCTCGAAGAACCGGTACCCCCGGGCGTCGAAGAGGAACGGATCCGCCAACGAGAAGAACGACAATTTGACACCCTCGAGGAGCACCGTCAGCGTGTCCCGATCTTCCTGCAGGGTTTCGGTTGGGCCAGCCTCCCGCAGGACGCCGTAGAGCCGACCGACGTCGAACGGCTCGAGCCGAAAGAAGTGGAAGTCCTCCGAAATGCGGTGCCCGACCTGCAGCGCCAGCCCGGTACCGCCGGCCAGGGTCCAGCCGTCGAGCTCGGGATCGGTCAGGCCCTCGAAGATCTCCAGAAGCTCGCGGCTTCCCTGCGGAAGGACCCGTTCGTGCATGCCATCCCCTCTCGTTCGAGGATGTTCTGCCAGAACACCCTCGTCTTCTCACTTTCGAACCGTGCTCCGCAGACGTGTGCCAGAAAGGTCTCTCTGCCCATGAGCCGGATCAGCAGCCTCACATCTTCCAAACTCCCGTACTCCAGCACCCTGCCGACCACCCACATCGGATGCTCCTTCAGGTGCCGGGCCGTCAGCTCTTGGTCCCAGAACAGGCGCCCCAGCCTTTCCACGGATTCCGATGCCTTCACCCGTTCCGACGGTTTCTCCTGCGGCTCCAACCTGACCACCAGCCTGCAGCCGAGCGCGGTCGCCAGCTTGCGCAGGGTGTAGACCTCGAAGCGGCTCCACCCCTTCTCATAGCGGGAGAGGGTCGCCGGCGAGGTATCGGCACGCCTTGCAAGCTGCGCCAGCGACCAGCCCAACTCCCTGCGGCGGCCGGCAAGCTGCGTCGAGATCTCCCAAGGATCATCCATATCATTATCATATATGATAATGAACTGAAGATCCAGAACACAAAAGCCCGGCCACGCACGGCGGGGCCTGAAAGTCGATGATCAGGATGGAGGTCAGCCCTTGGTGTGCCGCCGGCCAAGCGCCTCGATGAGGAAGGGCAGATCATCCAGATCCTTCGGCCTTCCCGAGGCCTCCTTGTTTCGGATGAGCTCCTCGAGGCCGATGTAGCTGAATTCCACACTCAATGACTCGGTCCGGAACAGGACCCGCGCTCGACCGCTCCACGCAGAATCGAAATCCACCCCATCGATGTGGTTGAGGAGGTCGATCCGATTGGGGGGCACTCCGAACTGAAATATCACTCCCTGTTTCTCGAGCTCGGACGGGTGCTTCAGGCTCGGGATCACACCCTGCCAGAAATCCTCGAGCGCCTCGAACAAGCGGTTCGCGTTCTCGGGCGAGCGGTCGTAGAAAATGTCGATGTCGCCGGTCACGCGGATATGTCCATAATAGATGACGGCTTCGCCGCCTACCACAACTGCTCTCACCTCGTAGATCTGAAGGAGTCTGAGGAACTCCTGAATATCAGGAGAAAACGCCGACGCGTCTATTTGTTCCGGTGGCATTCGCGAACGTCTTTATTTGGTTCGGGGTACACCCGGTTTCGCAGCTCGCGCGCAGCGCGTATTCGTTCCTCGGCCGACATCGACGCCTGCTGCTGGATATCCCACACAGCAGCTTCTTCAAATGAGAAAGCCTTGTTCGCAACTCTTTCCATACAAATATTTTAGTCGAAACAAGGTGATTCATCAAGAGAGGACTTCGGCGGTCTCAGCCTGCGAATCCTTTGCCTGTTGACACATCAAAGGGCGCGAACTCGATCCGCCCCAGGCATTTCTACAAACCACCTGAAAGCACCGCCGCGAACGGCGGGGCTTGCGATGACTCACCAGATCGAAATCTACGGCGTATACCAGATCGGCGAGGTGTAGGCGCGCTCTTGATGAACGGTCTCGGCGCCCTCGGGAATCTCGACTCCGAACCGGAATGCGTCGTAGACAACCCAGCGGGGCGTCGGGATCTCGATTACCCGAGCATAGTAGAAGGCGCTCTCCGACGGATCGAAGTCCGGGTCGGTCCAGACCGCACCGAGCTCGGAGGCGCCGATGGTGTTGGTCCAGTTCGCCGCCGCGATGTCCACCGTGTTGCCGACAGGCTCGCGACAACGGCCGTCCGCGCCGATCTCACGGTCACCGGACAGGGCGACGTCGTACACCTTCTCGTGGGTCTCTCCTTTGCCGTCCAGCCAGCCCTTGACGATCTGGACGCGGTCGAGGTTGGCGCCTATCGGATCGCGTAGCGCGTACACCATGAAGGTGGGCTTCTTCCCGCTGCCCTGGAGGTCGCCGCCCATCGGCACACCCTTTTCGTAGCCGCGGAACGCGGGCTGTCGGCTGTTCAGGTCCTGATCGGTGAAGTCCCAGCCGCCGAAGAACCGCACCAACATGCGCGGGCCGGTGGTGGCGTAGACCTCGCGACGGGCCATGGCGTCCCAGATCGCCTCGCGGGTGTTTTCCTCCGCCCACACGCCGGTGAAGCCGGAGGCAACCAGCTCATAGCCCTGAACCACGCCGTGCTCGGTCTCGGAGAACGGGTGCGCCATGCGGCTCGGTGACGGCTCCGCGTTGGTCGCCTTGCCGAAGAAGTTCTCCTCCTCGACGGCGGGCAGGGCGGTGTGGCTGTCGGTCGAGCCGACCAGGCCGAACTTGTAGGGGTTGGTTCCGAGTCGTTTCTCGAGCAGAAGCCCGTTCTTCAACGCCTCGCGCGCGTACTCGTACTGCAGCATCTGCTCGGTCTTGGCCTCTGACAGATCGAGGTTTCCGGCGTCCCAGGTCTCGTAATCGGCGAACTCGTCGTCGGGCGACAAGACCGGATGGGCCTCGCCGTCGCCCTTGATCTGGGTGACCTCGTACATCGGCTCCCAGCGCGCCCGCGATTCGACGTAGAGGCGGTCGAGCTTGCGGCCGGTGTACTGGGCGTCGACCGGAAACATGATGCCGTTCGACAGGTTGCCGTTGTGGGCGAGCGCAAGTGCCGACCCGCCGGTGGTTCTTTCGTAGTTCTCGAGATACTTGTAGAGATCGAGTGGATCGGTCGAACCCACCGGTGCCTGGGTCGTGTACGGCACGACCCGCCCCGCCTTGTCGGCGCCTTCTCGGAAGATCACGTTGCGGTGCAGGTTGTCCCCCACGACGAGCGAGGTCCACTCGAAGCCGATGAACGCCGTGAAGCGTCCGGGCTCGTTGAATCGCTCGGCCGCGTCGACCACCTTCTCCCAAATCGACGCGTAGGTCTTGCCACCCGGCGAGTACTCGGCCATCATCTGCGGATCGATCTCACCCTGTGAAAAGGTTCCGATCAGATTCAACGCCGCATCCGCCGACTCTTCGCCGCCGGCTTGAAGACCCTCGTACCAGGGCTTGGCCTGGTCGTACTTGAGGATTTCGGGATCACCCGCGGCGAGATCATTGAAGAAGCCCATGCCGTCGGAGTGGTCGGCGATCACCAGCCAATCGAGTGGTCGACCGAGCCGGACTGGCTGACCGCTCGATGCCATCACCTCCTCGCCGCGGGCGAAGCGGTAGGCCTCATCGAGACCGAGCCGACAGCCGAAGAGACCGGCATCCATCGAAAGCCCGGTGTGGAGGTGGGTGTCGCCCCAGAACACGCGATCGGGGAAGCTGCGCTGGGCATAGGGCGAGTAGGCCTTACCGGGGTAGAGGTCCGACAGAGATTCCTTGGACGGTGCGATCTGGCCCGAGGCCAGCGCAGGGGCCAAAATCATCGCCACGGCGATCAGCAGTGGAATTCTACGCATCGTTGTGCTCCTTTTCTGTCAGGGTGTGTGCTTCCAAGCGTCCGCCGCGGAGCCCGCAACGGCCGCCACCGTTAATAAGACATTCGATGCTTTGCCTTGGTCCATTTGCCTTTAGACACTTCTCATCCAATGATGCAACAGACGGATCACAGGTGGTGATAACCGCTCGCCCCGGATTCAAGACCTCTAACGGCCCGGGGAGGACCTGACCACCCTGTGATAATGAGTCCCAACAGCGGGGAGTATCACAGAAACAACCGACATTCGTCAACACTGATAGGCGAGCATCATGAAGATTTCGTGAAGGGGCTTCGCGTCGCCCGATCGTGAGACGCTGATCAGAGGAGCCCGATCACCGAGCCTCCGTAGCGGCTCACGGCCGCGGTCAGGGCGGCCGCGACGAGGATGCTGACGGCGATCACGATCAGCACCTCGGCGGCGAGGACCGCCCGCAGGCGACCGCCCGAGGCGCCGATCTTGCGCATGGTGTCGATCTCCCGCCGCCTGAGCCGAACCGACAGCGCGAAGACCAGCACCGCGGTGGCGATGGTCGCAACGCCCAAACCGAGGCTGACCGCGAAGACCGCGTCCCGGACCGAGAACATGGTTTCCACCAGGTCGTCCACCACCTCTCGCGGCACCACCATCTGCACGTCGCCACCGGGCTCTTCGAATCGTCCGCGAAGCAGGACTCCCGACTTGCGGTCGCGCGGCACGACGACGATCGCGTCCATCGGGAAGTTGTCGGGAGCGCCGTGGAAGTGGAACGAATCGATGTTGTCGGGTGTGATCTCCGTGTAGGAGAGAACCGACGCGTTGGCCACCACGTTGTCGCCTTCCACCGCGAGCACGCCGCTCTCGGCCCCGGGGGCGGTGACGTCGGTGTGGCCGTGCGCGAGCCCGGCGATGACCCACGCGGTCTTGAGATCGAGGAAGACGGCATCGTCGTCGGAGGTCTCGCTCGGCTCCAGGATCCCGACCACCGCCATCTTGAGCGGGAAGCTGCCCGCCACGTCGAACGCCCCGGCCGGAGAGGAGAGCACGTGTCCCCCGACCTCCGCGCCCAGCTCCCGCGCCGCTGTCGAGCCGAGCACGCACTCGCCGAGGACGGCGAACGGCCGGCCGGACCGGTACTCGAGGCTCCGGAACTCGAGGTACTCGAGGGTCGTGCCGACGATGCGGTGGCCTCGGACGTTGTAGCGCAGGTGGAGCGGAATGGCGCCCCCCAAGCCGGTTTCGGCCACCTTCGCCACCTCGCGGTAGGTCATGGGTTCGAGGGTCGGCTCGCGGAAGTACAGCGCGGCCAGTGTGAGGTCGACAGCGCTTCCCGGAGCGCCCACCAGGAGGGGCGTCGAGTCGGCGCGGGCGGTCAGCGTCTTCGCACCCTCGCGCACCACGACCTGCAGCGCCGCAGGCAGGAAGAGGATGAGGCTGATGGAGACCACCAGCACGAGGGTCTTGCCACGGTTGAACCGCAGATAGCGCCACGCGAGGTAGAGGACGTCTTTCATGACTCTTGGTGCTCGTCGTCCGATCCTGGATGTTGGATGCTGGATCCTGGATGCTCGATGCTGGATGCTGGATGCTGGATGTCAATTGTTGGATGTTGGATGTTGGATATTGGGTCTTCGTCGCTCGATGGATGCTGGATGCTGGATGCTGGATGCTGGATGCTGGATGCTGGATGCTGGATGTCGGAGGGATGATTGTCGTCACTCGAGGTGGTATTTGAATCGCTCCCGGCACCATATGGCGGCAAGTCTTCGCTTACGGATCGGTGTTCGCGCTCGACCGACGTGATGAGGTTGTTGAGTTTCTTCCCGAGCTCCTCGAGGCCAGTCACCAAGGTCGCGTAGACCTGCTCGTCATCGAGTGATCCGGTCTCGTGCAACACCCCGAGGTGGTCTCTGGTCTCGTCACAGGAAGAAAGGGCATACGTCAGAAAGCGTATGAATTCTCGTTTATATCTTCTGCGCCCATAACCCTCGACGATATTCGATCGTACGGACTTGATCGACCTGCGAATTTGCGATCCCTCCTCGTACATTTCGAAATGTGGGAGTGATTGAATCGTCATAGTGTGAATCTCGGACGTCAATCGTCTCGCGAGCTGCCATACATCGAGATTCCTGTAACTCATGCCGCGAACACCTGATCATCCCGGCCGCCAACATGCCCTTGTTTCGAAGAGTCCAGGTTGAGCCGAGCCATCGGGCGGGCGGGTGGATCCAGCATCCAGCATCCAGCATCTAGCATCTAGCATCCAGCATCACTGCCCCCCTTCGCCATTCGTGTTCATCTGTACGATCTGTGGGCTTTCCGGAGCGGCTTGCAGCTCGGTGACGTCGACGGCCCGATCGAAGCGAGGGAGAATTTCATGATCGTGGGTGACGACCACCACCGGGGCGTTGTTCTCCCTTCCGTAGCGCAGAAGGGCATCAATCACGTGATCGCGATTGGCCGGATCGAGGTTGCCGGTGGGCTCATCGCCCAGGATCACCGCCGGCTGCGTGACCAGCGCCCGGCACAGGGCCACCCGTTGCCGCTCCCCCTGCGAAAGCTGCCCTGGGAATCGGCCCGCCATCTCGCCGAGACCCACGTCCTCCACCAACGCCTGCGCCCGCGCACGAACCTCGTCATCACATTCGAGCAGAGGCGTCAATCGGTACGGCAGGACGACGTTGTCCATTACGTCGAGGTATTCCAGCAGCTCGAACTCCTGAAACACCAGGCCCATCTTCAGCGCCCGCAGGTCCTGACGATCCTGGAGGTCGAGTGAGGTGACCTCGAAGCCGGCCACCTCGATCGAGCCGTGCGAGGCCTCGAGGATTCCGGCCAGCAGATTGACGAGAGTGGTCTTGCCGCACCCGCTCGGTCCGGTCAGGGCCACGCACTCACCGGCATCCACCCGCACCCGGGGCACCTGCAGCCGGAACCCTCCCTCCGGATATCTGAATTCGAGGTTCCGTACGTCGATCATGTCGGCTTCCAGGGTACGACGGCCCGGTCCTCGCTGTGCAGCTCGACGCCGGAGATCTTCCACTGCCCATCCTCCGGGCGCAGCGTCAGCACGCCGTTGTAGATGTTTTGCCGATGGTGGACGTGCTGGAGATGCCGCACGCGCGCGATCACCTCCCAACGGCAGTCGTACGAGAAGCCCTCCTCCGCGTCCGACCCGGCCAGCGGCTCACCGATATCGAGGACGCTGACATCGCGAACCGTGACCTCGGTGCCCTTGCGTGTCCCGGCGGTGAGCCGTCGGCGGCTGTCGAGGAAGATATCGTCCACCAGATCGCCGGTCACGCTCTCCGAGAGGGTGTCGTACAGACGGTTCTCGTCCGCGATGTTGAACGCGTGGTAGGTCTCGGAGAGAACCCGCGACGCCACCAGACGGGCGCTTTCGCCGCGCGGCGCGTCGGGTTCGAACAAGGGGTTCTTGAAGGTCGCCGTGCCGTAGGGAAGTAAAAGGAAGGCCGCGCCCAGGAGCAGCCAGTGCAGACTGCTCCTTCGGTTCTCCATTCCCAGCTCACGCGCCACACGCCGGCGCCTCGGCCACACCAGCAGGGCGAGAACGGCCAGCGCGAGAGCCAGCAACGGCAGGCGGAGGAGTCCGAGCGCGGCCTCGGTGGCGACCTCCGTGTCGAACCACGTCCGATACTCCGCGAGGCGCCATGCAACTGCGAGGGATGCAACCGCCGCGCCCGCCAGCCGCACCGCCCTCGGGAGGTCTCCCGCCCGCAGGTCGCGCGCCACGACGAGGCTCGCATACAGCACGCAGGTGGCGACGAGCACCGCGCCGCCGGTCAGTGCGGTCGACCTCGACATGTTCTCGACCAGAATCTGGGCCGTCGACCAGGCGTGGACCGGCACCGCAACCGCCGACACCGCGATCACCCAGCGCGTCGACAACGTCCTTTTCGAGGCAAGGGCGGCTCCCAGGACGAGAAGGGTTCCCACGACCACCAGGTCCCCGAACGGCAGTGGAACATGGTTCAGGCCGAGGCCGGCTCCGACCGACGCCAGGGCCACGAACGCGGGAACGACGCGGGCTCCGCGCCAACCGGCTATGCGGGCCGTCGGTCCGAGCACGGCGGCCAGGAGCATCAGTTCGAGGATCTCTCTCGGTCCGCCTCGCACCGACAGGGTCAGCCCCACAAGCTCTACCAGCAGCATACCGATCGCCAGCGATCCGACCACATACCCGAAGATGCGGCTGGCGGCATCCTGCCGACTGTTCCCACCAGCCGTTCCGATGACCGCCCGCAGCTCGCAGGCCGCGGCCGCCATGAGCAGCGTCGCCGCTGCGGCGCCGGCCGCAAACAGGATCAGCGCCAGCAGCTGCTCTCGATTCGACAGGCCCTCGGTGGGAAGCGCCTCTGGGTTCGCGGCGCCGAACAGCATGCCGAGGAAGAAGGCGACCGCCCAGGGTGGCTGCAGCCAGTCCTTCGCGCCCTCACCAGCCCCGGCGAGCCGGATGACCGGAACCGCGATCGTCGCCCACGTGAACGCGTCGCGAATCAGCGGCGTCACCTCCAGCCACCCGTGGCCGCCCGCCCACTGCGAGGCGAGATGTCCAACCGCGAAGGCGCCTGCTGCAGCCGCCAGAGTCCTCGGCCTCGCACCGAGCATGGCCGCCACAGCGAAAAGGAGCCAGAGATTGAAATGTCGGATCGTACGGCGCAATCCGCCAACGATAGCCTTCCGGGCCAACCCGAGAAGTGACGGTGGCCCCGGCACCAGAAAACCCGGACGCGACGGGCGCAGGATCTGCGAAAAGGTGCGGCCGTCGAGCATGGTCAGCTTGAAGGCGAGGTCGGTCTGGGTGCCGAGCAGCCCATCGACGAAGATCGCCTCGCCCGCGAGCGAGGCCGGCTCACACTGAACGCTCCAGGTCGAGGTGAATCCGCCACTGCTGACGCCGCGAGCGCGGGGCGTCACATCGCGGCAGGTCGGGGGCAAGATCGGCTCGGCGCGCAGCTTCCGCCCCTCGACAATGGGCAAAGTGAATGAAATGTCGTAGACACCCGGCTCGCGCTCCGTCACGTCGAGCCGCGCAGGGTAGGCGAGGTCCGCCGACACCGGGGCCGCGACCAGCCAGGCCGCCCACAGGAGTGTTGCGGCGAGAACCCAACGCTTCACTCAGTCAACTCCAGGACCTCGCGGGCAGTACCGTCGAGCACCACCTCGTATTTCTGCGCGATCTCCTGATAGAGCTGATCCTTGGCCGAGTTTCTCGCCTCGAACTCCATGTCGTTGATGATGCGACCGCTGACCTCGGTCCAATCCGGAACCCGAGAATCCTCGCGCCGCACCACCTTGACCAGGTGGAGACCGTAGCCCGACTGGATCGGTCCCTCCCACTGCCCCGGTTCGAGGGCGACCACCGACGCCGAGAAGTCACCACCGAAGGCTGCGCTGACCTCCTTCTCGGTCTGCATGGCGTAATAGGAATCGAGCATGATGGGGTCGCCCCACGAGGCCAGGGCGTTTGGTTCGGGGTCCTCCGCCCGGAGCCGCGCAAGGATCTCGGTCGCGTATTGTTCGGCGTCCGCACCGCGTCGGTCGGCGCTGACGAACACCTGCGCGAAGCTGACGACCGTCGGCAGTCGATAGCGCTCCTGGCGCAGCGAAAAGTAGGCTTGAATCTCCTCGTCACTCGGCGGTTCCTGCAGAGCTTGCGAGGCGGCGAGAAACTCCATCTTCCGCTGCATGGCGCGGCGCACGACGAGGTCGTCTCGATCGTAGCCTCGGGCGAGCGCCTCCCTGTACAGAATCTCCTGCCGAATGTGCTGTTCGAGAGCCCCTCGCAGCTCGGTCGCAGTCGGCTCGCGCTGCCACGTCCGCATGAAGCTCGCCTTCAGCTGGAGGATGTCGCCGCCGGTGAGGACTACCCTGCGTGCCTCATCGGCGGTTGGCGGCCCCTTGGCGATGAGCAAGGCGGCGGCGACGATCACGCCGAGAGCGATCACGTGAACCGCAGGTTTTTTCAACACTTCGCGCTGCATGAATGGACCTCCTGGCCGCTCATGATACGCGAACCGCTGAGAACAGCGGCAGGGGCAGAGAACAGCGTCAGCGGCAGTGGACAGCGGCAGCGGCGGTGGACAGCGACAGACAACAGGCACTGCTCCTTTTCGGGAACGGGAACGGGATCGGGATAGGAGGGGCAGCGCAATCCGAATTTTCGAAATCCGAATTCAAGGTGTGCCAAACGTTCAAACGTTCCAACGTTCTAACGGTGAGTGCAGATCCACGGTTTCGCCGTGCTAGGCTCGCCCCGGAGGTTGCCGGCAATGCGAGGTTCGATTGCAATTCTAGTGGCTGCGGCGTTAGGGCTGATCGGGTGCGGATCAGAGGGCCCGGTCGAGGACACCCAGGCGACAGGAGATTTGGCCGCCACCCCCGTCGTCTACACGGTGAACTACCCACTCACATTCTTCGCCGAGCGCATCGGCGGCGATCTGGTGCGGGTCGTATTCCCGGCACCGGCCGACGTCGACCCGGCCTACTGGTCGCCCGACGCCGACGCCATCGCGGCCTACCAGGGCGCCGATCTGATCCTGCTCAACGGCGCCGATTTCGCCAAATGGGTGCAGCGCGCCACCCTTCCCCAGGCGCGGCTGGTGGACACCGGTGCGGCCTTTTCGGACCGGCTGATCGAGTTGGGCAACGTCACCACCCACAGCCACGGGCCCGACGGCGAGCACGAGCACGGCGGATGGGCATTCACCACCTGGCTCGATCCCGAGCTCGCCACCCTGCAGGCGGAGGCGGTTGCCCGGTCCCTGGTCAGTCTGATGCCGGAGCGCGAGGCGGAGCTGAATCAGCGCCTCGCGGCCCTGGTAGCCGACCTCGAAAGGCTCGACCAACGCCTGGCGGACGCCGCTGTACAACTCGCGGGAGTACCGCTGATATTCTCCCACCCCGTCTACCAGTACCTCGCGCGCCGCTACGATCTCAACGCGGCGGACGTGCACTGGGAGCCGGACGAAATGCCGGACGATCAGGCCTGGGACCATTTCGAGGAGCTGCTGAGGTCCCACCCGGCGAAGTGGATGTTGTGGGAGGGCACGCCCCTGCCAGAGACCGCCTCCCGGCTCGAAGAGCTGGGCGTCGCCATCGCCGTCTTCGACCCCTGCGGCAACCGGCCCGAGAGGGGCGACTACCTGACAGTGATGGCCGAGAACGCTGCCGTGTTGGAGTCCATCTCACCCTGATTCGCGATCAGAAAAAAAGGCCCGCCGCGGGGGCGACGAGACCTTCTGAATGATTGTGTCGAACACCGTGGAGTCGGTGCCGGGGGCACCGGGGGCCCGGCGACGGCCGGGCCGTTAGCCGATTGGGCGATCAGAATTAACCAAGCACCTCATCGATATCGGCCAGGGTCCTGCGCTCGGCGTCCGAGACTTTCTCGCCGCCGAAGCCCAAGAATCCGCCCTCGGTGCCGGCCTCGGCCACCTTCTGAGCGGTCGCTCGCAGCCAGTCCTTGTAGGCCGCAGCCTGCTCGGGCGCCTTCGCCTCGACGATGGCGGAGATTTCCCCGAGACGGTCGACCGCAGCCTGCGACGCCTCGGCGGCCTTCTTGCCGCGGAAGAGATCCTTGACTTCGTCCTGTGCCATGCGACGCCCCTCGGAGGTGTCGAAGGTGGAGGCGATATCCGTCAAGATATCGGCCTCTGCAGACCCCATTTTCGCCTCGACCAGGGACTTCGCCAATCCCGAGCCTTCCTTGATCGCACTCCACAGCCCGCCCGGATCAGCGGCCGTCACCGCCAGGCCGGCCAGCATCGGCGACTGGACGATCTGCTTCCACTCTTCGGGGGTGAAGTTGTCCTTGCTGCTCATGAAATTCCTCCAACAAAAACGCCGTACCGCGGGGCGGCCGCTCGAGGGGGGTCGAGCGGCCATTCCCGCAGCCGGCAGTAAATCGAACTCCTTCGCTCAGACGAAACGACGCGTGACTGCGATGCCGATGGACACGGCGATCAGCAGAAGTCCGGCCAGGCCGGCCAACGGCAGGCGGCTGGCGGTCTTCGGCAGGTAGGTCTCCGTGGGGGGCTCCTGGGCCTTCTTGTACTCCACCGCCTTCTTCGCCACGGCCACGCGCGCAGCGTTGGTGCCGGTGACGCCGACCTCTGTGGTGCTGACCTCGGCCCTCTGCTCGGAGATGATGTTCGCCGTCACATTCATGCCCTCGCGGAGGTCATAGACGGTCTTCTCCTCGCCGTCCACGTAGAAAATGAAATCGCTCGGAACATCGCGGAAGGTCTTGGTGCCCTCGTCGGTGCGCACGACCACTGTCCTGCCGACAACCTTGAGGATTCTGCCCTCCCTGATTTCCTCGTTATACACGACCTGTGGCGTCGTGGTCGTCTTTACCGTGGCTGTGAGGATCATGCCCGGCTTCAACTCGTGCACCGACAGCATCCTGCCGTCGATGTCGAAGCGGAAATCCTCCGGGATTTCGTACTCTTTGTTGACGCCGTTCTCACGGACAACGAGGTTGTTCCCGTAGACCGACACGACCACGCCAGAGCGGACGTCATAGGTGGTCACCTGGGCGACCGCCACCGACGCCAACGCCATCACTGCGATCACTGCGAACACAAAAACGAACTTCTTCATCTTCCTTCTTCCTTTCTCTGTCATTTCTCGAGTTGCTAACCCACCCACGTTCAGACCCTATACATCACTTAAACAGGTTCAAAGCCTTGAGGATTCCAATCAGGATGATCGCTCCGACGACGGCGATCACCCAGCGGATGATCGGACCACCCGCGGACAGCCCCAGAAGACCGGCGATCCAGAAGCCGGCGAAGGACCCTATGATCCCGACCACGATGTTTGCGAGATATCCCATCTGGGCGTCAGTCTTCATGACAAGACTGCCGAGCCAACCGACGACACCTCCGATGATTACGGCGACAATGATGTCAAGCATTCCCTCCTCCTTTCCTGTTGTTCGCAACACTTCCAGTCCGGTGAGATTTCCGGATCATACGCCATTTTCTACTCCGATACCATCTCCCGCAGCCGTCGAACCCGTTCCTCCATCGGCGGGTGTGAGGCCAACAGCGAGGTCATCCCGCGGCTACCGCGAAGCGGGTTGACGATGAACATGTGGGCGTGAGCGGAGTTGAGATGCTGCAAGATTCCGCGACGCCCACCAACTCCTGACAGCTTCTCCAAAGCATCCGCGAGCGAGTTCGGCTTGCCGCTGATCTCGGCTCCACCGTCATCGGCCGCGTACTCGCGCACCCTCGATATGGTCATGCGAATCACCACCGCCGCGAGCGGAGCGCCGACCGCCGCCAGCATCACGGCGAAAATGTTCGAGGACGAGCCCTGGCCCTGTCCGCTCTTTGCGAATCGACCCATCATCGCGATCGCGCCCGCGACGGTCGCCGCAATCGTTCCGGTGAGAATATCTCTGTGCTTGACGTGGGCGAGCTCGTGTCCGACAACGCCCTCCAGCTCGTCGTCATCGAGCAGGGCGAGAATGCCCTCGGTGGCGGCAACCGCCGCATGGCGTGGGTTGCGCCCGGTGGCGAAGGCATTCGGCACCCGGTCCGGGACCACGTACACCTTGGGCATCGGCAGATCGGCCTCCGAGGCCAGCTTGGAAACGATTCCGTGCAGCCTCGGTTCGGTTCGGGCGTCGACCTCACGCGCGCGGTAGCGCTTCAGGACCATCTTGTCGGAGAAGAAGTAGGCAAAGAAATTGATGCCGGCAGCCATGAGAAATGCCGTGACCGCGCCCTCACGGCCGCCGATCGCACCGCCGAGCCAGACGAAGAGGACTGTGAGTACAATCATCAGGATCGTCGTCTTCAAGAAATTTCCCATGGTCCAATCCTCCACATCGTCACCGATGAACAACCCGCGGCCAACGCCGCTCTGTCCCGCGCCCCTTTCCTCTGGCGAATGCGGATACCTTAGTAGCGGTTCCGAATCCGCTGCAACTGTCAGTTGTGACAGGTGCGGCGCCACGCCAGGACCCGGCAATCACAGCCAGCACGATCTCACCTGGCTAGCCGAGATTTCTCGACTCGAGCCGAGCGATCACCGCTCCCGACTCGTCGAGCAGTTCGAGATGCTGGCTGAAGAGCCGAAAGCTGCGCGTCTTCTCGAGCGCAGCGGTGAAGGCCGCTTCGACGTCCATGCCCTGGAGGCAGGCCTTGCCGGTCTTGGCGATCCCCGAGAATCGCAGGCTGGTTCCCTCGACCAGATACCGCCCGACCAGCTGGTTGCAACCGGCGAAACCTGTCAATTGTTGTCCTTCCGGCTGCAGAACGAAATAGGCCTCCCGGCCTCCTGCGCCAACCGCCACCGGCTCTCCAGCGATCCTGGTTGGAACCCAGCGGGAGCCTTCGAGCTCCGACGCGACCCCGCGTGCGCCGCAGGTCTCGCGCGGCCATACTCCGTCGAACCGCTCGACCACGACCACCCGGCGAAGGCCCCCGCTCTCGGCCACGGGCCGGAGTTCGATCCGGCCGCTGAAACTCACAAGGACCGAGCCTCTGTCAGTTTCCAACGCCCGTGACGCCACCTCCTCGAGGGCCGGTGCGTCACCTTCCCCGGCAACCAGCAACTCGAGGCCCGATTGACACTCGATAATTTCTCCCCCGGCAGCGGTGCTCCGGTACATCCCACGCATGGCGAGTTGCGGTTCGAGCGCCGGACCGTCTGCAACCCTCGTGAGATCGTAATTCAGAACCGATTCGATCCGGTGGCCTTCGCGGTCGAGCTTACGCAGGGTGCTCGAGTCGACTATCTGGAACTGCTCAGCCGGCCCGGCGTCGTTCCACAGCACAATCTTTTCGCCGCCGCTGACGGTCGACCACGATCCGATCCGATCGGAAACTGCGTGCTCGCCGCGACCGATGTAGGTGGTACGGAGAAAGTACGCAGAGTCGGATACCAGATCGAGCTGGTAGCGGATACCTTCACAGTCCGCGCAGGGAAGATCACCCGAGAAGGCAGCCGGCAGCCCTCTCAACGGAGACGCCGTTCCACTGCGGCTGCCCCCGACGCCCCGCAGCAGAATCTCCACCTCGTCCCCCGCACCCCGAGTCAGAACCGGATACACCGTGTCAGAGGTGAACCTCAGGTCGCCGCCGACCAGAATCCACGCCCGCACTGCGTAGGCGTGCCGCTCGTCGATCCTCGAAGGGTCGTAGGGTATTTCGAACCGTATCGGCACGCTCGGCGACTCGATTCGCTCGCGTCCGAGTACCTCGGCTTTTGCATCCGCGCGCGAAACATCCTCGAGGATCGCCTCGAAAACCGCGTTGGGCGGCAGCGCCACGCGCTCGCGATACATGGCCGTGCCGCGAACTGCATCCTCGGCCTCCCCGAGCCCGGCACCACCTGCGACCACCATGATGATCATGACGAAAACCATCCTCGGTCTGAGTTTCGCTCTCCGGATCGGTCCGCCGGCACCGCATACAGATTCGCCACTCGATCGTCCCCCGCCGCGTCGCATGTCTTCCGTCCTCCTTCGGTCGATGACCGCCTGATTATCGGCCGCACTCGACAGGCGACCTGCGCGTCCAGTCGGCCGTCCGCGAGCGCGCGCACCGCTTCCACCTCCACGATCGAGCCGATCCAAATCACCATTGAGTATCGAGAATTCATAGCTTTGAGGGAAATGCAGCACAACTGTCACTATTGACAGGTGTGGTCGGCGCGGATTCGGCGATAATCGATCCGAAAGCTATGATCGCGGAAGGTGCATCGAGGCGACAGGCAGCCGCTGGCAAAGCGATGGAAAGCCTCCCGGTTTGAGCAGTCGCCACCTCGAATTCAACCACTCACGGCAGGGAATCGCGAGCCGAGGGAAGAAGAGCTTGAAGGAGGAGACTGATGAAAACCAATTTGAACCTCGCGACTGCACTGGGTTGCGTTGTATCTGTCGCGCTGGCGATGACGGCCTGCACTCCTGCAGACGAGAACGAGGGGAAGACTGAAATGACAGCACAAGAGCCCGTCACGCCGGCCCCGCTCGAGGGTCGGACCTGGGTCCTGGTCGCTCACGGCGATCCCACCGACCCGAAAGCCCCGGTGGCGAGCGGCAAAGCGGTGACCGCGACCTTCGATGCGCTCAAACACCGGGTCTCCGGCAACGCCACCTGTAACCAGTACTTCGCTCAGTACTCGGTGGATGGCGAGCAGCTGGAGATCAGCAACGGAGGTTCGACCCAGATGGCATGCCTCACGCCGGAACTGGCGGATCAGGAACAGGCGTATCTGGCTGCGATCGAACGGGCCGAGACATTCGAGATCGACGGTGACGCGCTCCGAATCACGTGCTCGGGCGGCCAGGTGCTCGACTTCGTCGAACGGCCGCCGGCAGCCCTCGAAGGCACCGAGTGGGCGGTGACCGGATTCAACAACGGCAAGGGTGGTGTCGTCAGCGTGCTCGCCGGTACCGAGCTGTCAGCAGTCTTCTCGGATGGAGGGTACGGTGGAAGCTCAGGCTGCAACACCTTCCGCGGAGAGTACGAGATCGAGGGCGACACCCTTCGCCTCGGCCCGGCCGCGGGCACGCGGAAGATGTGCGCCAGGCCGGACGGCATCATGGAGCAGGAGGACCAGTTCCTGGCCGCCCTCGCCACCGTGGCGACCTATCGGATCGACGGCGACACACTCGAGCTGCGTCGCGAGGACGGAGCGCTGGCCGTCAAGCTCCGGGCCAAGGAGTAGCGTCCTTCCGGAAATCGCCAGGAGCGCTCAGGCAAGGCAGTGCTCGATCGCGAATCGGACGAGCTCGGCGGTCGAGCGCACGCCGAGCTTCTCGCTCATCTGGTACTTGTGGAACGCCACCGTTCGAGCGGTGATGCCGAGGCGTACGCCAATCTCTTTCATCGAGTAGCCTTCGGCCAGCAGTTGCAGGACCTCGCGCTCGCGCGGCGTCAGGCGATCGACCGGTGACGGCTCGCCCTTCTCGAGCAGGAGGGCCTCGCTGTCTCCGTCGGCGACCAGCGGCGTCAAATAGGTGCGCCCCGCCAGAGCGTCTCGCAGAGCCTGTTGAAGCTCCCCGGCCGCCGATCGCTTGACGACGTAACCGGACACACCGCTTCGCAGAGCCTCGGCGGCCAGCACGGCATCCTCGTGGACCGTCAGGAGAACGATGCGCGTGCTCGGCAGCTCTGCGAGAACCTGTCGCGCCGCGTCAAGACCGTTGAGCCCGGGCATCGTCATGTCGGCGACGATCGCATCCGGTTCGATATCCTGAGCCATGGCGACGACCTCACGGCCGTCGGTCGCCTTGCCCACGACCTCGAACTCCTGCTCGAGCAGACGCTCGAATGCGTCGAGCAAAAGGGCGTGATCGTCAGCGATCAGAATCCGCGGCCGCGCCATCGCTCGCCTTCGCTCCATTCTCTTTGTGCAGCGGCGCCCACGCGGTCACTGTGGTGCCCTCGTCGGCAATACTCTGCAGATCCAACCATCCCTCCACCAGCCTGAGGCGTTCCTTCATTCCCGTGATGCCGAGGCCCAGGTTCCTTTCGGCGTCCTCCCATTTGAGGCCTCTCCCATTGTCCGCGATCGTCACGGAGGCCCACCTCGGGGAGACGTCGAGCTCCACATCGATCTCGTCCGCGCCGCTGTGCCGGACGGCGTTCTGCACCGCCTCCTGCACCACCCGATAGAGCGAGAGTGAGATCGCGGACGGGAGCGTTGTCGATGGCGCTGCGACGCGGCACCTGACACGCATGCCGAGGCGCCTCTCGATCTCCTCGCAGTACGCCCTGAGCTCCGCGGCCAGACCAAGAGATTCGAGTCGCGACGGCTGGAGATTGTGAGCGATCGCATACACGTCCCGGGCGAGGTCATTCACCTTCGACGACAGCTCCCCGAGTCCATCTCCGTTCATCGGACCCGATTCGCACTCGATCGCCAGCAACGCGAGCCGCTGGCCGATATCGTCGTGAAGCTCCCTGGCGACACGCCACCGCTCGTCCTCCTGGGCCGTGATCAGCCGTCCGCTGAGCATGTGCAGCTCGCGATTTGCCTCGAGCCGTCTCTGGCGCGACCGGAGAAGGGCCAGAATCAACACGCCCTGCAGGCCCATGATGATGATCGCCTGCAGTATCGTCCCTCGGTGCTCCTCCCAGACCGATGGCGGCCGCAGCTCGACCGAGCTCCCCTCCGGCAGCCGGCGCCTCGGAATCCTCCACTTTTCGAGCTGTCTCCAGTCGAACGCCAGTCGATTCGCGTTCGAGGGAACGACATCGATCGAACCCGCATCCTCACCCGAAAGCACGTGTCCCAAGAGCTCTGCTGTCTCGAGACCGATGGCCTCGAGATCGAGCAGCATGCCGCCAACAACGCCCGCACCCAAATAGGTGCTGAGCCACCCGAAGATCGGGGCATTGGCCTCACCGTCGAGGAGCGTACATACTTCGAGGCCACTGAAGGGCTGCCCTGCGCCATCGACCGTCATGCTTGTTAACAGGATGATACTGTCGTCCGGCAGCTGGCGGGTCCGCTCCAGGATGAGGTCGATCCGCTGGCCTGTCAGATCAACGATCTCGAGTTTATCGCCGAATGCTTCCACCAGCTCGGCCGCCAGCACTCCCGCCAGTGGATCCTGTCTTGGCATGCCGCCCACGATGACCAGGTGGCGGGTGGCCGGCAGCAGCTCGAGCGCCACCCGGACCGTGTCCAGATGTCCGAACTCGGCCCATATCCCGGTCACGTTCGGCAGGCGCCCCACAGCCTCGAAGGTATTGCGATCCACGCCGGCGAACACCATGGGGACTCCGGGCCACAGGTCGGGCCGCCACTGAGCCACCGCTCGATACGCGGAGGGGCCGACCGCAACCAACGCGTCCAACTGCCGATCGCGGTACTTGGTTGCGAGCCAACGTCCCATGTCATCAAGGTACCTCTCGCGGTTGAAACGCGCCAGATCGAGGTTTTCGAAGAACACCTGCACCGGCTTGTCAGAGGCATCACGAAGCGCAGTGCGAAATGCACTGTTGATCTCTGCGTAGGCCGGGAGCTCCAAGCGATCGGGCTCGACGACCAGGACCGAACGGGTCCGGCGCAGCCCGGCCAACGCGTCGTTGGCGGCAAACACGGCGGCCGGCGCGCCCATTGTCACCGCTAGACAGGTGGCCAAACCCAGCCCTCGCCGCAAGTTAGCCGATAGCAGCTTGTCCGCATAGACCCGGCACATAAGGTTCCCGAGTATACACCTCATCCCTCGACCAGCTGTCTCCTGACCAGGCGACGGTAGAGGCCGTCGGAGTTCATCAGCTGACCGTGAGTGCCGGTCTCGATCACCCGGCCACCGTCGATCACGGCAACGTTGTCGGCGTCCCTCACCGTCGAGAGGCGGTGCGCGATCACGAGGCTCGTGCGTCGCGCCATGAGCTTCTGCAGTGCGTCCTGGACCAGCGACTCGGACTCCGCGTCGAGGGACGAGGTCGCCTCGTCCAGAATCAGGATCGGCGGGTCCTTGAGCAGGGCCCGGGCGATGGCCACCCGCTGCTTCTGGCCACCGGAAAGCCGCACCCCACGCTCGCCGACCTCGGTCTCGTATCCGTCGGGAAGCTCGGAGATGAAATCGTGGGCGTTGGCTGCGCGCGCGGCGATCTCGACCATCCGATCCGACGCCTCGGGCCTGCCGTACCGGATGTTGGCGGCGACGGTGGTCGAGAAGAGCACCGGCTCCTGGGCGACCGTGCCGATCTGGGTGCGTAGCCATTTCGCGTCCAGTCGCCGGAGGTCGCAGGCATCGAGACTGATGGTCCCGTCGTCGGGGTCGTAAAGACGCAGCAGGAGAGCGGCCACCGTCGATTTCCCGGCCCCGGAGGGTCCGACGAGGGCCATCACCTTGCCGGGCTCAAGACGCAGATTCACCTGCTCGAGGACCTTGGACTCCGGCCGAACCGGATAGGCGAAATCCACGTCGTCGAACTCGACCAGGCCGGCCACCCGGTCGGGAACCAGACCTCCACCGGCGTCCACCGTCGGGCTTCGGTCGATCAGCTCGAAAATCCGCTGCGAGGCGCCGCGAGCCCGCGCGAAATCGGACCAGAGGTTGGCGAGCACGTTCAGCGATGCGGCCACGATCAGTGTGTAGAGCATGAACGATGCCAGCTCACCGACCGTCAGGTCGCCCGCCATCACCATGCGGCCGCCGAACCAGAGCACCGCCGATACCGAACCGAAGGCGGCGATGTTCATAGCACCGATGAAGCCCGCGACCACCCTCGCCCTCCGTCGCGACACGCGAAAGGACTCCCAGATCCGATCCCCGTAGCGCAGGGCCTCGTCCTCCTCGCGGGAGAAGGAGCGAACGGTGCGGATTCCGGCGATGGATTCCTCGGCCGCCTCGTTGGCGCGGGCGAGGGCATCCTGGGACTGCTTGGACAGCTTCGACAGGCGGCGTCCGACGACCACGGCCCCCAGAGCCACCGGCGGCACCAGGGCGAGCATGAAGGCGGTCAGGCGCCACGACGAAACCAACAGCAACCCGAGTCCACCGACCACCATGAGGAGATTGCGAAGCCCCATGGAGAGATTGATGCTGACGGCGCTCTGGACCACGGTGGCGTCGGCGGTCAGCCGGCTGGTCAGCTCTCCGGTCTTTCGCGCATCGAAGAAGCCGATTTCCTGATCGACCACCGAACGGTAGACCTGCTCGCGCAAGCGGGTCACGATGCGCTCGCCGGCGATGGTGAACAGGTAGTAGCGAAGGGCGGCCGCCGTCGCCTGGACCGCGAAGATGATCGCCATCGCGACAGCCGCGCGGTTGATGGTGGCGATTCCACCCTCGACCGCCGCATCGATGAGGATCCCGATGACCTTCGGGTATGCCAGCCCGGTGACACCGGCGAGCAGCAGGAACACGGTTGCCACCGCCAGCCTTGGCCACTCAGCCACCGCCAGTGCGAGCAGCCGACCCACTGGGACCTGCGCCTCGGTCTTCCGGCCGTTCTCGATCGATGAGCTCTCGTCAGCCACGAACCAACCCTACCCGATGTCCGATTCCGCTTCCCGAGGCCGGTGCCCGTGCCGGATGTCAGCCCGCGTCCACCGTGACCGTCGGCACCTCAGCGCTGGCTCCTGACTCGGCGAGCGAAAACAGGAGCTGCATGAAGGCCAGCGTCTTCTTCGACGCGAAATCGGTTTCGTCGATCCAGAACCATCGATTGTGGTACTCGACCATCGTGTACGCTTCATCCGGTTTCTCGCTCGAGGAGTGCACGGTGATCATCCGCTCGAAACCGAGATCTTCCTCGAGGGTGGTTTCCGGCGAAGGCGTAGTTCGCCCGGACTCCACGTGCTCGGGCGGCACGTCGATCCACATGGACAGGTCCAGGAGCATTTCGAGGATGGACTTCGAGAGAACTGCGACCTCATTCCCGCCGCTCGACTGATGTCCGAAGACCAGCCGGTACTCATTCAACTTCGGATCGAGCCCGAGAATCTCGCCCAGTCGGGCCATCGTGAGCTCCAGTTCCTCGGTGGCCGGACTGCGGACGATGAGCAGCGTCACGTCGCCGCTCGCTGTCTTCCTGACGCGAAAGGCGAGGTTGCCCGAGGTCTGGAGCTTCTGCATCAACAACACCATCTCGTAGTACTCGGCGCGAGAGCTCGGCCGACCGACGAGATCTGCAGCGTAGACGCCGTTGATCGCCCGCACCCCGAGCCGCAGAACCGTTTCGGCGCGCCAGCCGGCCTGGATCATGGACATGACGGTCGACGGCGGAATCGGCGTCATGACGCTGCGGGTGAAATCAGCGCCGGTCATCGGTGCATAGGTGATAGTCGGTCGATCCGCGTACCCGGCGGTCGCGCTGAGAGGCGGCGCCGCGGGCCCGGATCCCGAGTACGGCGGGGAGGCTGCGGTCAACCGGCCGTCGATGGAGTATTGGTTGATGACCGAGGTCACGCGGAGGAACTGCGGGGGCTCCGCGTAGCGCAGGCCAACCATGTTGAAGAGCATCTGCTCCTTCCACGCTTCGCGCATCGCGTCCGCATAGTCGAAGTTGTCACGCTCCACGACTTCCGGGCCAAAACTCGTGCAACCCGCGGTCAGCACCACGATCGTGGTGGCAAGCGCAACGTATCTCGGGACCGTTCCCATGAGCCCTCTCCTTTGTCGCCGGTACAGTTCCGGTATTCTACAGCACCAATCAGCAGCCCGCGGCACCACTATTCACACAGTCTTTCCAATTACGCCTATACTTACCGCACAGAAGCTATTTTCGAAAAGGGAGGTGTGCATGGCTGCATCGCTGGTTTCCGGGTACCCGTGGGTCCTGGTCGGCGTCGGGATTCTGGCCGTCGTGCTCGGGATCAACCGGACGTTCAATCGCAAGAAGAAGGAGAGTGATTTCCTCAAGGCGCTGGGCCTGATCGGGGGCATCGTGACGCTGGCCCTGCCGATCCTGATCGTGATGAGCGGAGAGCAACTCACCTGGTTTTCGCCCATCACGTTCCTGGTGATGGTCGCACTCGGACTCTGTCTCTGCGCGCGGCCCTTGAGAAAGCTACCGGTCACCTTCATCGTGGTCGGCATCGTCGGTGTGGGACTGTTCGTCCTTTTCCTCAATTTGCGGAACACCGAGTTCGCCGGCGCGACCTTCATGACGGTCGCCGCCGTCTTTATCCTCGCGATTCTCGCGGGACTCTTCTTGCTTGGCCTGTACTTCGAGAAATCGATCGATTTCTTCCTCAGGGTCCTGGGTTTGGGACCGGTGGTGGCCATCACCGGAGTGATCGCGACGATCTTCGGTCTCGGGGCCGCCATCTGACGGACTCTTAGCCCGGACTATTCATGAAGCTTCTGCTGCACCGGCGAAGTACCGCACGCAGCAGGGGGTCATGAATACCGCTGGTTAGTTCGGCGGGTACACCACCTTCCAGTCGCTCTTCATGTCGACTACCGTCCAGCCACGGGCGGCGGCCTCGTCCAGCCCCTTGTCCAGGCCCCCGATGTGGGACCCCCGGTCGTATGCCCACTCACGCTCGGCGTCGGTGTGGTGGACATAGAGGCAGAACGACGGTCCATCACCGGCCGCGGTCCACTGGAGCATCTGCAGGTCCCCGTCCGAGTTGCCGAAGGCGGCGATCGGCCGCCGACCGATGTGGGAGTTGATGCCGACCGGCTTGCCCTCCTTGTCGTCGATGAAGTTCATCTCAGGGAGTCGGACGAGGATGGGCTCGCCGTCACGCATCTCGAACTTCGTCTTGACGCTCGAGCCCACCACCTGCTCGGGCGGAATGCCGTAGACCTCCTCGGTCCACGGGCGCATGAACTCGATACCGCCACCGGAGACGATGAAGGTCTTGAAGCCGCTGGCCCGGAGGTAGTCGAGAAGCTCGAGCATGGGCTGGAACACCATCTCGGTGTAGAGGCGGCCGGTCTTCGGGTGCCTCGCGGTGGCGATCCAGTCCGTGACGATGGCTTCGAACTCAACCGTCGTCACACCCGTATGACTCGCCATGACGAGCTCGACGACGCCGTGCTCGCCGGCTGCGGCCAGCGCCTCCATGTCGTCCTCGAGCACTGCCTTGAACGGCTGTTGCGTCTTCCACTCGGGATGCTCAGGCGCCATCGCCTTCACTCGGTCGACGGCGAAGAAGAGCTGGAAGTAGGCCGGCTGCTCCGACCACAGGGTGCCGTCGTTGTCGAAGACGGCGATGCGCTCGGCCTCGGGAACGAAGTCGGGGCCCTGCGGATCGGTCACCCGTTCCACGAAGTCGACGATCGTGGATCTCGCAGCGGTGTCGTTCCACGATGGCAGGCGGTCGACGGCCGGCTGCGGTTGCTCGGCGACCGGCGCCGGTGCCGAGCAGCCCACCAGAACCACCACCCCGAATATCATGAGGCCGGGTATCAGCGTCTGACTTGAATTCTGCATCGGGATCTCCTTTCAATTTCGGGCCCCCAGGGCAAAAAACGCGGGGCACCGTTACCAGCGGTGCCCCGCAGAGTTGACGTTCATGGCCCAGAACCGCAAACCAATCCTACGTCACTTCCCGGTCGCGGCGTTTTCGATCTGCTCCTGCACCTTCTCGAGGTTGAAGGAGCCCGGCGTCTGACTCGGCGGGTACTCGGCCATGGTCGCGAGGAACTTGCCTGCAACCTGCTGCATCGGCACCAGAACGAACGCGCGATCCAGGAACCAGTCGTGATAGGTGTTCGAGTTGTGTTGCGCCTTCTCGAAGGGATCCCGCCGCAGGTTGAAGAGCAGCGGCATGCGGAGCTCGGTGAACGGCTCCCGCCAGATCTGGAAGGTCTCCGCACGGTTCTCGAGGAACACACCCTTCCAATCGAACAGACGGATCGCGACCACGGCGCCGTCGTCATTGACGTAGATGAACTCCTTGCGCGGCGAGGCTTTGATGTTGTCGCTGATGCTCTCGTAGCTGTCGGCATTCGCCAGGTACTCGTTCATGTCGTAGCCGTCGAGGTGCTGACGGTAGGTCCGGCCGATCGCCTCGTAGCCGTCGAGCATGTCTTCTTTGAGGTCGTCCTTGCCGGCGGCGGCGGCGAAGGTGACCATCCAGTCCTCGTGGGCGACGATGCCGTTGACGGTCTCGCCGGCCGGCCACTGCGCCGGCCAGCGGACGAAGGCGGGCACCCGATAGGCGCCTTCCCAGTTGGAGTTCTTCTCCTTGCGGAACGGCGTCGTTCCGGCATCGGGCCAGGTGTTGTAGTGGGGCCCGTTGTCGGTCGAGTACTGGACGATCGTGTTGTCGGCGATACCGAGCTCGTCGAGCAGGTCGAGCAGCTCACCCACGTGCATGTCGTGCTCCACCATGCCGTCGTGGTACTCGTTGCCGTTCGGTCCCGAGAGGCCGGTGTGCTCGTCCTTGACGTGGGTGCGGAAGTGCATCCGCGTTCCGTTCCACCAGACGAACCACGGCTTCCCGGCCGCCTCCTGGCGGAGAATGAACTCCTTGGCGGCGGCGACCGTCTCGTCGTCGATCGTTTCCATCCGCTTCTTGGTGAGGGGCCCGGTGTTCTCGATCGTCTGGGTGCCGTCGGGGTTGGCCTTGGTCTTCAGCACGCCGCGGGGTCCGTAGTGCTCAAGAAAGGTCCGGCCGTCCGGCATGATGAAGTCGCGCGGATAGTCCCGATTCTCCGGCTCCTCCTCGGCGTTCAAATGGTAGAGGTTGCCGAAGAACTCGTCGAAGCCGTGGTTGGTGGGCAGGTGCTCGTCGCGATCGCCGAAGTGGTTCTTGCCGAACTGGCCGGTGGCGTAGCCCTGCTCCTTGAGCACGGCGGCGATGGTGATGTCTTGCTCCTGCCAGCCCTCCTTGGCGCCCGGCAGGCCGACCTTGGTCATGCCGGTGCGCACCGGGACGGTGCCGCCCATGAACGCTGCGCGGCCGGCGGTGCAGCTCTGCTGAGCGTAGTAGTCGGTGAAGCTGATGCCCTCGTCGGCGATGCGGTCGATGTTGGGGGTCTCGTAACCCATCATGCCGCGGTTGTTATGGCTGATGTTCCAGGTGCCGATGTCGTCACCCCAGATGACCAGGATGTTTGGTTTGTCCTGGGCAGCCACTGGGATGGCCAGCGTCACGGCCAGACCGAGGACGAGACCTGTCAGTAACGCCCTCTTCGAGACAACTTCTCTCATTTCTTCCTCCTTATTATTGGGTCGCACGACATTGTTGGCTCGCACGACTTTTTCACGTCGCATGACTGTTTGCGCTCACCGATCCGCTTTGCAGAATTGACAAACTGTACAGAACGAAATTCATAGTGTCAATTCCGTCCAGCATGAAGAGCCACCATTCGCATTAACTGGTCGTTCGGTCGGGATGACAAACTGTACGGGGGCGGCCGGCATTCCCGATTTCTAGTTCGTCTTGTACTTTACGGAGCACCC
>JAJDNM010000002.1 GCA_022340665.1 Acidobacteriota bacterium
CGTATGCATGTGCAGATCGGCGATGAGGTGAGGCGCGGTCAACTGTTGTTCGAGGACCGCAAAACCGCGGGTGTGCGGTTCACCTCGCCGGGTGCGGGAACAGTCGCTGCGATCAACCGTGGTGCGCGTCGCTCCCTGGAATCCGTGGTGGTGGAATTGACACCGGGGGAACGACGGGGGAGCCCCGCCGAAAGCGATTTTCGCACTTTTCGCGCGTTCACCGGCCGGGATGTGCAGTCCCTCCGTGGGGAGGAACTGAGAGAGCTTCTGGCGGAGTCTGGCCTGTGGACGGCCATTCGGCAGAGGCCTTTCTCAAAGGTGCCGTCCCCGAGCTCCAGCTGTCACTCGATCTTCGTCACCGCGATGGACACGAACCCGCTTGCGCCGAACCCCGAGGTCGTTCTCGAGGGACAGATGAAAGATTTCCAGCGAGGCCTTCAGGCGCTCTGCAGCTTGACCGAGGGAATCGTCTATCTGTGTCGAGCGCCGGGTGCAAGGATCGAACCTGGCCCCGCAGAACGGGTTCGGGTGGAGGAATTCGACGGTGAGCACCCGGCCGGGCTCGCCGGGACGCACATCCACTTCCTGGATCCAGTTCATCGCGAAAAAGTTGTCTGGTACGTCGGTTACCAGGACGTAGCCGCAATCGGACGGTTGATTGAAACCGGGAAGCTGCCAGTCGAGCGTACCGTTGCCCTCTGTGGTCCGATCGTTATTCGTCCTCGGTTGCTGACCACCCGGCTCGGAGCCGAGGTCGAGCCGTTGATCGACGAGCAGCTTTTTTTCGGTGAGGCACGGGTCGTTTCCGGATCGGTGCTTTTTGGCCACCGGGCAAGGGGAACGAAATTCGGCTATCTCGGACGTTACGCAAACCAGATCTCGTGCATCGCCGAGGATCACCGTCGGCGATTCCTGGGCCTGATGACGCCGGGATGGGACCTCTTTTCGACCACCCGCGCATATCTTTCCGGTTTCCGCAGTCGCACGACGAAGTACGATTTCACGACCTCCGCCCGGGGCAGCCGTCGTGCGATGGTGCCGATCGGTCTCTTCGAGAACGTCATGCCGCTCGACATCATGCCGACGTTTCTCCTCCGCGCTCTTCTGATGGATGATCTCGAGCGCGCTGAGGCCCTCGGCTGTCTCGAGCTCGATGAAGAGGATCTCGCACTCTGCTCCTTTGTCAGCCCGGGTAAGGAAGACTTCGCACCTCACCTTCGCCGCAACCTGTTCGAGATCTGGAAGGAGGAGTCATGAGCACCCTCCGTCGGTTCCTCGATGATCTGGGTGACCGGCTCCAATCAGGGGGCAGACTCGATCGCCTATACCCGCTGTACGAAGCCATCGATACATTCCTCTACACGCCGGACGCTGTCACAACCGGCACCACCCACGTTCGTGACGCGCTCGATCTGAAGCGCATGATGTCGGTGGTTATGGCCGCCCTTTCTCCGATCGTCATATTCGCGATGTACAACACCGGGCTTCAGGCCCACCGAGCGATCATGGCCGGAGCTCAGCCTCTCGATACCTGGCAGACGCAGGTCTTCTCGGCCTTCGGCGGCAGCTTCACAACCGATGTCTGGGCGTGCCTGTTCCACGGAGGGCTCTATTTCCTGCCAATTTACATCGTCGGATTTGCGGCCGGCATCACGGTCGAGCTGATCTTTGCCAGTGTGCGGGGCCACGAGGTCAACGAGGGGTTTTTCGTTACCGGTTTGCTGCTTCCTCTGACCCTGCCGCCGACCATTCCCCTCTGGCAGGTGGCCACGGGGGCGATCTTCGGAGTGCTCATTGGCAAGGAGATCTTCGGCGGCACGGGAATGAACATCCTCAATCCGGCATTGACGGCCCGCGCCTTTCTGTTCTTCGCGTATCCGGCGGAGATTTCCGGAGATAAGCCCTGGATCGCCGCGAATTTCGTGGGCGTCGACGGTTTCTCCGGCGCGACCTGGCTTTCACGGGCCACAGTCGAGGGTGTCGCAGCCCTCGGAGAAGTCGGGAATGACCTCTGGTGGGAGGCGTTCTTCGGTTTCATCCCTGGATCGATGGGCGAAACATCGGCGGCACTCTGTCTCCTCGGTGCACTGGTTTTGGTGGTCACCCGAATCGGTTCGTGGAGAACCATGGCCAGCGTAACCGTCGGTACGATTGCCATGGCGTCGGTGCTCAACCTTGTCGGTTCCGATACCAACGCCTTCTTTGGCGTGCCTTTCTGGTGGCATCTGGTGCTTGGTGGCTGGGCCTTCGGCACCGTCTTCATGGCAACTGATCCGGTTTCGTCTGCCTTCACCAATCCCGGCAGATGGATCTACGGTTTCGGCATTGGCGTTATGGTGATTCTGGTGAGAGTCGTCAACCCGGCCTATCCGGAAGGGATGATGTTGGCAATTCTGTTCATGAATATGTTCGCACCGTTCATCGATCATTTCTTCGTGCAGGCGAACATCAAACGGAGGTTGGCGCGTCATGCGGCAGGACAGTAACCTCTACATAATTGGCTTCGCGACGGCCGTCTGCCTGGTATGTTCGATCGTCGTCTCGACCTCTGCAGTAGCCCTGCGGGATCGTCAGGACCGCAACAAGGTGCTCGACCGCCAGACCAAGGTGCTGGTGGTCGCCGGAGTGATGGAAGAGGGCCAAGCGGCTACTCCAGAGGAAGTCGAGCGGCTTTTCGAGTCTCACATCGAGACGCGGATCATCGATCTCGAGAGCGGCGAATACGACGAAACGATCGATCCCGAAACCTACGACCAGCGAAAGGCGACGCGCGAACCCGACCGGAGTTCGGTGGCGCCACCGAATAACGCGGGACTCACACGCCTGCCGGAAAAGGCGATTGTCTACCGTCGCGTCGAAGGCGGCGAGGTTCAATCCCTTATTCTGCCAATTGAAGGGAAGGGTCTGTGGTCGACGTTGTACGGATTCATCGCCCTTGCACCTGACACGACAACCGTGCAAGGGATTACCTTCTACGAACACGGGGAGACACCGGGACTCGGCGGCGAAGTCGACAACCCGAATTGGAAGGCGCTGTGGGTCGGCCGTCAGGCGTACGATTCGGAGTGGCAGCCCGCGATCGAGGTCATCAAGGGTGTTGCTGGGCCGGTGGCGGAAGATCCTCACAGCGTCGATGGACTTTCAGGATCGACCCTGACTTCTCGAGGCGTCACCAACCTCGTGCAGTTCTGGCTCGGTGAGAACGGCTTCGATCCCTATCTCGAGCGGGTCCGTAATCAGGGGAACGCATCATGAACGCGAATCAGAAGAACGCGCTTCTCAATCCCCTTTTCAACGACAACCCGATTGCCGCTCAGGTGCTCGGCATCTGCTCGGCGTTGGCGGTCACTACAAAACTCGAAACCTCAGTGGTGATGTCGATTGCGGTGATCGCGGTGCTGTCGATTTCGAACCTATCGGTGTCGTTGATCCGCAACCTGATTCCGTCTTCGATCCGCATCATCGTCCAGTTGACGATCATCGCTTCATTGGTCATCGTCACCGATCAGGTATTGCAGGCCTTCTTCTTTGACATTTCGAAGCAGCTGTCAGTCTTTGTCGGGCTGATCATCACCAACTGCATCGTCATGGGTCGCGCCGAGGCCTTTGCCATGCAGAACCCGCCTTTCGAAAGCCTGCTCGATGGTCTCGGCAACGGTTTCGGATACAGCCTGATTCTGATCATGGTCGGCTTCTTCCGCGAGCTGATCGGCGCCGGCAAGCTCTTCGGTTATCAGGTTCTGCCACTGGTCACGGAGGGAGGTTGGTACCAGCCGAATGGTCTCTTCGTGCTGGCTCCAGGTGCTTTCTTCATCATCGGGATTCTGATTTGGTTGCTCCGCACCTGGAAGCCTGAGCTGCAGGAGGACTGAGATGTTGGAACACTACCTCAGCCTGGCCGTCAAAGCGATCTTCGTCGAGAACATGGCGCTCGCTTTCTTTCTTGGCATGTGCTCCTTCCTCGCGGTTTCGAAGAAGGTCGACACATCGCTCGGCCTGGGTGCCGCAGTCACCTTCGTGTTGACCGTGACCACACCGTTGAACAATCTCGTGTACAACTACCTGCTGAAAGAGGGCGCGCTGACCTGGCTGAACCCGGCATGGTCCACCGTCGATCTCAGCTTCGTCCGATTCCTCGCCTTCATCGGCTCCATAGCTGCCTCGGTGCAGGTCGTGGAGATGGCCCTCGATCGCTACGCTCCCAAGCTCTATGCGGCGCTCGGTGTATTTCTCCCGTTGATCGCCGTCAATTGCGCCATCCTCGGCGGCTCCTTGTTCATGGTCGAGCGCGATTACACGCTCGCCGAGAGCGCAGTCTTCGGGTTTGGTTCCGGCTTCGGTTTTCTTCTCGCGATCGTCGCCCTGGCCGCGATCCGCGAAAAGATGGTCTACTCCGATGTTCCGGCTCCGCTGCGCGGGCTGGGAATCACCTTTCTTGTCACGGGACTGATGGCGATCGGCTTCATGGCGTTTGCCGGGATCCAGTTGTAGGCAGGTGGCTTGATGCTGACTATCATCCTCGGAGTTGCGGTGTTCGTTCTGGTGATCGTCGCCTTGGTGGTGGTTTTGATGGTGGCCAAATCGAAGCTGGTGGCGGCGGGCGAAGTCACCATCACTGTCAACGAAGACCCGGACAAGGCGATCAGCACGAATGCCGGAGACACGCTGCTCAACACCCTCGCGGCGCAGAAGATCTACATTCCGTCGGCCTGCGGGGGAAAAGGAACCTGCGGAGTGTGCAAGGTCTCGGTATTGGACGGCGGGGGTGCGCTGCTGCCAACTGAAACCTCCCATGTCAGTCGTGGAGAGGCCCGCGAAGGGGTGCGGCTTTCCTGCCAGGTCAAGGTCAAGCAGGACATGAAGATCGAGGTCGAACCGGAGATCTTCGATGTCCGAAAGTGGCAATGTCGAGTTCGATCGAACAGAAATGTCGCGACCTTCATCAAGGAGATCGTGCTCGAGCTTCCAGAGGGAGAGGAAGTGCCCTTCCGCGCCGGCGGATACATCCAGATTGAATGTCCCCCGCACGTCGTCAAGTACGCCGATTTCGAGATTGAAGACGAGTACCGCGGCGACTGGGACAAGTACGACATGTGGCAGTTCGTGTCCAAGGTAGAAGAAGATGTGACCCGTGCGTATTCGATGGCCAACTACCCGGGCGAGGAGGGCATCATCATGCTCAACGTGCGGATCGCCTCGCCGCCGCCGAACATGCCGAAGGTTCCGCCGGGCAAGATGTCGTCATTCATCTTCAACCTCGAGCCGGGCGACGAAGTCACCATTTCGGGTCCCTTCGGGGAGTTTTTTGCCAGGGAAACAGACAATGAAATGGTGTTCATCGGCGGGGGAGCCGGCATGGCGCCAATGCGCTCCCACATTTTCGACCAGTTCAAGAGGATCCGGACTGACCGCAAGGTGTCTTTCTGGTACGGAGCGAGAAGTCTCCGAGAGGCCTTTTACCAGGACGACTTCGACGAGATCGCGGCTGAAAACGACAATTTCGAGTGGCACCTCGCGCTTTCGGATCCGTTGCCCGAAGACGACTGGGATGGCGATACCGGGTTCATTCACCAGGTCGTGTACGAGAAGTACCTCAAGAACCACCCGGCCCCGGAAGACGTTGAATACTATATGTGTGGACCGCCGATGATGAATCAGGCGTGCATCAACATGCTGCTCGATCTCGGGGTCGAGCCTGAGAACATCATGCTCGACGACTTCGGCGAGTAACAGCGGGGGAAGAGTTGTCTCGAACGAGCGGCATCCCACCTCTCCGCCGCTTCATTGTTCCGGCACTCTTTGTGGCCGGTCTGTTCGTGGTCACCATTTTTCGTCGAGACCCTTCGCCCGTCGTCCCCTCACGCGAGATGGAGCTCACGGGGCCCACCATGGGGACCACGTTCACCATCAAGGTTGTCACCGACGAGTTGACTGACGAGGATCGTGTACGCATCGAGAGAGCCGTGCGGCGGGTGATGGACCAGATTGATGAAACCATGTCCACCTACCGTCCGGAGTCCGAAATCGAGGCGTTCAACCGCAGTGGAACGGAGCTGTTTCAGGCGTCCCCCGGATTTCTCGAGGTGGTCACAGAGGCGCAACGCATTTCTCGGCTCACGGGAGGCGCGTTCGATATCACCGTCGGTGCGCTGGTGGACATCTGGGGATTCGGGCCCTCCGGCGCGGCCGACCCCCCGAGCGACGAGAAGCTCCAGGAACTGGTGGCGATCACCGGCTACGAACAGCTTGAGGTCGATACGGAAGGTGGGACGCTACGAAAGGCCAGGGTCGACTGTCGCATCGATCTCTCCGCGATTGCCAAGGGATATGCCGCCGATAGGGTTTCGGCCACCCTCGTGCAGCAGGGACTGCCCGATCACATGGTGGAAATCGGCGGCGAGGTGTGCGCACGAGGTCGGAATGGCAACGGGGAAGCGTGGAAGATCGGAATCGAACGGCCATCCGCCGGTGGTAGGGCTGTGCATCTGGCCGTCAACCTCGCCGACCTATCGCTGGCGACGTCGGGCGATTACCGCAACTACTACGAGCGCGACGGGGTCCGCATTTCTCACACCATTGATCCGCGCACAGGTCGGCCAATAACCCACAATTTGGCGTCGGTCTCAGTGATCAATTCGAGCTGCATGACCGCTGACGCGTTAGCGACGGCGCTCGGCGTGCTCGGGCCTTACCAGGGCTTTGAACTTGCTGAGCGGCACGACATTCCGGCGCTGTTCTTGATTCGGGTCGGTGACGGCGTCTTCGAGGAGAGGCAGACACGTGTGTGGTCTGCCTTGACCAAGAATGTTCAGGGCTCCTGAATTGTTGATGCAGAGGAAACGATGCAGACTCTTGTACTGACCTTCGTCTTCTTTACGATTGCGGTTCTCCTGATGACCGCCGTTGTGCTGATCAGCGGTCGTCGCCTCAAGGGATCTTGCGGTGGCCCGAGTTGTCAATGCACGAACGAGGGCAAGGATATTGGGAGCTGCGAAACCGATGGATCGGTTCTGCCCACCCACCCATCCCAGTTCTGAGTGTCGAGTTATGAGTTTTGAGTTACCGCCCACCCTGCCCGGTGAACCGTGGGGAGGCGGGGGATAACTCAAAACTCAAAACTGAAAACTCAAAACTCTGACGCGGCCCTCAGCCGCCGGAGACTACGTCTTCGGCGTCAGGAGGGGAAGGATCGTCGAGATCGTCCCAGAATCCTTCCGGGAGAATGACCTTCTGGGTTCCACTGCGTTTGCCGCGGCGAACGAGATGGCCCTTTTCGGTAAAAGGTTCGTTGCGATCGATGGTGGCCAACACCCCTTTCAGCTCGGAGACGCTCGTGACTCGCATCAACCGATCCCGGAGGCGCGCGCTCGACCGGAAACCCCTGGTATACCAACCGCCGTGCTTGCGGAAAGAGAGCATGGCCTGGTGTTCGCCAAAACAGTCAACCAGCATTCGAGCGTGCTCGACCATGACGTCTGCCACCTCGCCAAAGGTCGGCGGTGAATGCGGCTCACGGCCGGCGAAGGCGTCGGCGAGTTCGCGGAATAACCATGGCCGCCCGAGACATCCGCGGCCGACCGCGACGCCGTCACAGCCGGTTTCACGCACCATACGCAGGGCGTCATCCGCCACCCAGATGTCGCCGTTTCCAAAGACGGGTATTGACGACAGGCTTCGCTTGAGTTCGCCGATGGCTTCCCAACGCGCGTGGCCGTCGTAGAGCTGCGCAGCGGTTCGCGCGTGCAAGGTGACTCCGGCGCAACCCTCTGCCTCAGCGATTCGGCCGGATTCGAGAAAATCGAGATGCTGGTCGTCGATTCCCAATCTGAACTTGATTGTGACCGGGATTTCGCCGGCCGCCTGCACCGCTGCTCGGACGATGGAAGCCAGGAGCCGCGGTTTGGCCGGAATGGCTGCCCCGCCGCCCTTGCGGGTCACCTTTCGCACCGGACAGCCGAAATTGAGATCGAGGTGGTCGACCCGTCCCTCGCCGACGAGGCGCAGCACCGCCTCGCCGACGTATTTGGGATCGACCCCGTAAAGTTGGAGGCTCCGGGGGCTTTCATCGGGACCGAAATCAGCCAGCTTGAGAGTCTTCTCTCTTCCCTCGACGAGCGGTCTCGCGGTGATCATTTCGCTGATGCAGAGGCCCGCCCCGAACCGTCTGCAAAGTGCCCGAAACGGGAAATTCGTGACCCCGGCCATTGGCGCCAGGACGACGGGAGGGGTGACCTCGATCGGGCCGATGTGGACCGTGGGGATCGGCATAGAACAGAGCATAAATGAAAAACGCCGCGAAGCGCGCGGCGTTTTGGTTTCGGTCGTCCCGAAGGACTATTTCAACAGATTCTCGAGGAATGTGGCTGCGAGCACGACTCCGAAGCCGGACGCCCCTTTTGGCAGACCATTGTGTTCCTTCTCGTTGTAAGCGACGCCCGCGATATCGAGGTGTGCCCAGCTCACCTTTTCGGGGACCCACTGCTTGAGGAAGGTGCCGGCGGTGACCGGCCCACCCCAGCGTCCGCCGACATTCTTGATGTCTGCCCACTCGCTCTTCAGGTAGGTGACGTACTCATCGTAAAGAGGCATCGGCCACACTCGCTCGCCGACCTGCTCGCCGAGCTTGCGAAGCTCAGCGAGGAGATCCTCGTCGTTGCCCATCATGCCGGCGGCTTCGTGGCCGAGCGCCACGACACAAGCTCCGGTAAGGGTGGCAAAGTCGATCACGATGTCAGGATTGAATCGCGCCGAGTAGTGCAGCGCGTCAGCCAGGATCAGCCGGCCCTCGGCGTCGGTGTTGTCTACCTCGACCGTCTTTCCGCTCGAGGTCGTGAGGACGTCTCCTGGTCTGATCGCGGTTCCCGACGGCATGTTTTCGACCGCAGGAATCAGACCGACGACCTTGATTGGCAGGTCGAGATCGGCGACTGCACGCATGGTGCCCATGACGGTGGCGGCGCCGCACATGTCGTACTTCATCCAGCCCATCCCGGCGGCAGGCTTGAGTGAGATGCCGCCGGCGTCGAATGTCACGCCCTTACCGACCAGCACCACGGATTTCTTCGGTTTCTTCGGCCGGTGCTCGATGACGATCATCCGCGGCTCCTGCTCGGATCCCTGGCAGACACCGAGGATGCCGCCCATCTTCTCTTTCTGGAGCTCTTTCAAACCGAGAATCGTGACCCGTAGCCCCTTGATGTTTTCGGCCATTTCCTTGGCCGCCTGGGCAAAGCTCTCGGGGTTGAGATCATTGGACGGTCGGTTACCGAGATCCCTCGCGATTTGCTGGGATGTTCTCAAGAGGCGGACCTTTTTCAGGCACTCTTCGAGATCTTCCTCGGACTCCTTGACGAGAGGAAGAATGTGAAGGCCATCGATCTTCTCAAACTCGTTCTTCTTGGATTTGAACTGGTCGTAGGTGTAATCGGAGATCGCGGCCTCGCGGAGCGCGAAGAGACGCGATTCGGCCGCTGTGAGGCCGTGGACCTTGACCGGAACGCCGATTGCGATCTGATACTCGCGGTTTTTTGTTGCCTGACGCATGACCCGGTTGAGGGTTTCACGCATCTTCGCGTGCGTGATCTCCTGTTCCTTGCCGATGCCAACGAAGGTGACCCGATGAGCGAGATCGAGCGGACACTCGCCCGAAATCATTTCCCCCTCTTCTCCGCGCGGATTGAGGGCCTTTGCCTTGGCCCTCAAGGACTTCCGTTCCTTGGCCGAGAAATCCAGCCCGCTGAGGGGATCGCTTTCGGTGCTCTGGAAGATGTAAATGCAATCGAGGGGTTCTTCGGGGGTTTCGCGAAACTGATGAAGATCTGCCATGGGATGAGGTGGACCCTCCTTAGATAAGTCATCAATACGGCCGCGCATTGTAGCATATCTCTGTCAAGTTCATTTAAGATATTGTTATTCAGTATTTTATGCTTCACGGATGGGCTGAAATCCTGCCTGAAATCACGATTCGGGCATGAAGGTTGCTAGGGCGCGGACTGCAGCCGTGAAATGATCGGCAGTCGGTTCGTCGAAGGCGGTGAATCGTACCAGTCGAAGGGTCGATTCCGGATGATCGGTGAGCCAGGTTCGGACGGTCTCGACGATCAGCGAGGTGCCTTCCTTCTTCGGGTAGCCGAAAATGCCGGTGGAGATCGCCGGAAAGCTGATCGAAGTAACCCCCAGCTCCGCCGCTCTCTCGAGGCTCGCGACCACCGCGGATTCGAGGAGATCGTGCTCGTTTCCCTGGCCCCATATCGGGCCGACAGCGTGGATGACCCAACGGCTCGGGAGGGTGCCGGCGCCGGTGACTGCAGCGCCACCGGTGTCGATCGGTGCGAGCCGGTCCGACTCTTCCTGGATTGCGGCGCCGCCGCGGGCGACGATGCCTCCGGCGAGTCCCCCGCCGTGAGCGAGGTGGCTGTTCGCAGCGTTGACGATCGCGTCCACCCGTTCGGCAGTCACGTCTCCGAGAACGGCTTGAAAAACGAAGCCAGCTTCGTGATGCTCAGCCATGACCCTGGATTCCATGGCCACATTCTAGCCCGCATTGCTGATGAAGTCCCCATTGTGGACAGTGGTGCGGGTAGACTCTGTGCATGAGGAGATTTCGGTGGGACCACAACCGGGATGCACTGGAACAGATTGACAATCTCCATTCGTCGGCACGGGAGATCGGGTATCTGAGAGTCGAGTTTCCGGCGGGTGGTGACGGAAGCCGGATACCGTGGTTGTCTCTCGAGCCGTGGACTAGGAGCCGGGCGGTCACTGTAGCTGTCGTCGAAAGCGGAGAGATTGTGTCGCCGGCATTGGATGTCGCCCTGTGCTCCGACCTCGTCTATCTGTGCCCGAAGGTTGTGCTTCGGCTCTCCACATCCACCGCGCCACCGTCGGATGGCGTGATCTGGGCTCTTGGCCGATCGGGCCGTGCGGCCCTCGCCCGTGGGTTGTTGGAAACCCGAGATCTCAATCCGACCGAGGCCGTGGTGCTTGGTCTCGCGACGGCAGAGGTCGCTGAGGACTGCCCTCTGCCGATTCCGGATGACGCCTCGGTGGCTTCGTTGACCGCGGCCCGAGACCTGATGCGGGCGTCGGCGCGCGGGAGCTCCGGCCTCGCCCTCGAGTTGGCGAGCTTTCGCCTTCTGTTTGCCGCCGGCGATCCCGAGGAGGGTGCGCGGGCGTTCCTCGAGAAGCGCGATCCGAAGTTTTGACGGCGCATCGATACCTGGCTCCGTCCACAACAATCAGCAACGAAAAAGTAAGTGGTCTTCGGGTCCACGCACTTCCCGGTGGAGAGAAAATCGAACCGATCACGGGTGCATCCCTAGCTGACGACTCCGGCCAGTCCGGGTTCCAGCCGCCAGCACTATCCCGCCTCTGCTAACCTCCGGCCATGGGCGATTTTCTGCGTGTCCTGAGGCTCGCAAAGAAACATGGTATGTGGATCCTACTTGCCGCCGTGAGCATGATTGCGGTGGCCGGAACGACCGTGTTTGCCGTCAATCTCGTTCGTCCAATCATCGATCAACTGCTCGGACCGGCCGTTCCGTTCGAACCGGGGCTCGAGCTGCGGCCAGGCGGGCTGGTGGCAGTTCTCGACGATCTGGTGGTTCGAGCGGAGAACGGGATGCAGGGTTGGCTCGGCGGTGAAAAATTGGCAATCGTGATCTTGGCCCTTGTCGCAATTGTGATCAAGAGCGCCTCTTCCTTCCTCGCGCGATATGCCTCGGCCCGGTTCGGCCTGGCGACGATTCGTGATCTGCGCGAAAGGCTATTTCGTTCAATGCTCGCGCAGAGCCCCGCCTTCTACCACGATCGCTCGACCGCAGGTCTGGTGTCGCGGGCGACCAACGATCTCCAGTTGCTGCGCGAAGCTTTGGCTGAGCGGTTTGGTGATGTCGCTCAGGATCTCGTTACGGTTCCGGCAATCTCGATTTACCTCCTGTCCCTGGACGTTCGGCTTACATTGGTGACGGCCATCGCGACACCACTGTTCTTCGCGCCGGTCGTGCACCTCAGCCGCAGGCTGCGGGTACGCGCCCGTCAAGCTCAGGAACGCACCGAAGAGGTGGCGGTGGTGGTGGACGAAACAACGCGCGGAATTCGTGTCGTCCAGAACTTCGGCATGGTCCACCCGATGATGGATCGCTTTCGCCTTGCAAACCAGGAGCAATATGCTGCCAGCCTCGGAGCTCGCGCAATCCATGCCGCCAATGCGCCGGTCATGGAGGTTGTGGGTGCTGTTGCGGCACTGGGCTTGGCCGTATACGCGGGACTGCAAATCACGGCTGGCACGATGACCCCGGGAGACTTTTCGGCCTTCGTGCTCGGAGCCTACGCGCTGTACAACCCGCTCAAGAGACTCAACAAATTCAATTTCAGTCTGCAACAGGCGGCTGTGGCTTCTTCCAGGGTCTTTGAGGTCATCGATGCAGTTCCGGCGGTGAGCAGTTGCCCAGGTGCGAGGCCCGTCGAACGACTCGATAGCGGAGTTCATTTTTCAGGAGTAGGTTTTTCGTATCCGTTCCGGTGCCGCGTCCTGGACGCGCTCGACCTCTCAATTCCATTTCGATCGACGGTGGCGCTCGTCGGGCCCTCGGGGGCAGGCAAAAGCACGGTTGCCCAGTTGATCCCCAGGTTCATCGATGTCGGAGAGGGAGCTGTGAAGGTCGGGCAACACGACGTCAGGGATCTCGACCTTGAAAATCTGCGCTCGAGGATCGGTTTCGTGACCCAGGAGACCTTCCTCTTCAACGACAGTGTTCGAGCCAATGTCGTCTGTGGACGCACCTGGGTCGGCGATGAAGCTGTAGAAAGGGCCGTCAGGCTCTCCGGGGCCGACGCCTACATCGCGAATCTACCGAAAGGACTCGACACGCTGGTGGGTGAAGGCGGCGCGAAACTGTCGGGAGGACAGCGTCAAAGATTAGCGATTGCCCGTGCGGTCCTCTCGGACCCTGATCTTCTGATACTCGATGAGGCGACCTCCGAGCTCGACGCCGAGTCGGAGGCCAAAATCATGGAAGCTCTCGCCGGGAACGGTCACGACTGTACAATCCTGGTCATTACCCACCGGTTGGCAGCCATACGTCGAGCGGACCATATCGCCGTCCTTGCAGATGGGAGAATCGCTGAGCTCGGAACTCACGAAGAGCTGATGGCTGCCAATGGTCGATATCGCCAGATGGTGGAACGACTGGAAATCACCTAGGCTAAATATCGAATGTTCAGACGTTTGTTTTTGGAGCGGGAGCGGGTAATCTGGGAGTTCGGGTAGGCTGGAGTGCGGATATGACCCTCATGAGTATGACTGGGTTTGGCCGAGCGCGGGCAGAGCTGTCGGATCGATTTGCGGCATCCGTAGTGGTGCGTTCAGTCAATCACCGATATCTCGACATTCAGGTGCGGACCAACACCCGCGAAGAAACGCCTGAGATCGATGCAGTTGCTCGTGCGGGCGTTTCGGAGCATTTTCGCCGCGGTCGAGTCACGGCGCAGATCAATCTCGAGCGGAAAACCTCTGCTGATGTCGATGTTGTGGTCAATACCGAGGCCGTGCAGGCGGTGCTCGACCAGCTTGCCCGAGTCTCTTCGGGTCGAGAAATCGGCGGGTCGGTGAGAATCGGGGACATTCTGTCAGTTCCCGGATTGATTACTGTTGCGTCGCCGGACACGATCCTCGACCAGGGGGAGCTGGATGCTCTTCGATCCGCGGTCAACGAAGCGGCTGCGGAGGTTGTGGCAATGCGGCGCGACGAGGCTGCTCGTCTCGTACAACAGATCGAGTCAGAGTTGAGTGAGCTTGCCTCTTTTGTCGATTGGTTCGAGCCGCAGATGTCGGATCTCAGAAAGCGGATTTTCGAACGAACCCAGGAACGGATCGATGGCCTCCTCGGTCCGGAGATAAACGTCGATTCAGAGCGTGTACTGCAGGAGGCTGCGATACTCGCCGACCGGGCAGATGTCGCTGAGGAGGTGGTTCGTCTTCGCTCTCACATGGAGAATTTCAGAGAGCGCCTCGAATCCGGAGGGGTCGTCGGGCGTTCTCTGGACTTCCTGTGCCAGGAGATTCACCGAGAGCTCAACACACTGGGATCGAAATGTCGTGAGTTCGGAGTCGTGGATCGCCTGGTGGATGCCAAGTCCTCTGCCGAACGAATTCGGGAGCAGGTCCAGAACCTGGAGTAAGCGGCGCGCGATATTATCGGAGGGCAGATGGATGGGAGGGCTGCGGACTTGTGACTCGGCGGCGCATCTTGTTGCAGACGAGAATCGCGCGTCACATCACATTCACGGTGGTGGTGAGTCTCGTAATCAGTGCGCTGGTGCTCGTCGTATTCCGTCACCAGTTCGTACGCCGGAACATGGAGCGTTCTGCGCGCACGTACGCGTCGCTGATCAGTGAGCCTCTGACACACCTCGTGCAATTTCTCGGCTCATCGGGCAAGGGCTTGCTCGATCAACAAGTTGCACAGCTTCGAATGATGAACGACGATATCGAACGCCTCGAGATTGTTGATGTTCGAGGCCAGGTCGTGCTCCGCGCCGAGGGTGACAGCGTTGTTCTATTCGGTGACGGCGTCGAGGCTCCGGTGATCAACGATCGAGAGCTCCTTCGAGCCATTTCTGGACTCGAACCGACTGCGAGACAAGTCACCGAACCGGATGGGAGCGATGCATACCAGGTGGTGGCTCCAGTCGTGAAGCAATGGGGAGAGCACGTTTACTCCCTGGTTGGGACCTTCACCTACGCCAATGTCGATCGGCAGCTCCGCTCTTCGCTGTGGTTGTCCGCTTTGATTCTGGCGATCGGTCTGGTGCTGGCGCATCGGGTGTCGGTGATGCTGGCCGGCGGCATCACTCTCGATCTCGATCGTCTGCGGGCAGGTGTGACGAGAATTCAGGAAGGTCGGCTCGAGGAACGAGTCTCGATCAACTCCCGTGATGAGATCGAGGAGCTTGCCAACGCGTTCAACCTGATGGCGGATGAGTTGGTCGCTACAATTCGCCAGCTTCGCGAGGCCAACCGGGAGCTCGAAACCCTTGACCAGACCAAAGCCGACCTGGTGGCAAACGTGTCGCACGAGCTCAAGACGCCATTGACAGCGTTGCGCGGCTACCTCGAATTGATATCGGACGGTGGGCTGGGGACCGTATCGGAGCAAGCGACAGAAGCGGTCATGGTGTGCAGGAAAAACGTCCAGCGACTCTCGCTGAGAGTTGAAGAGCTCGTTCAACTTGCTCATATCGATCGGTTTACCGCCCTCGATGCTGCGCGCGAGGAAATCGATCTCCGGCCGATCTTGGACGGAGTCATCGACACCATTCGTCCGCGCATCGAAGGCAGAGGGGTCAAATTCGTCCTGCAAGTGCAGCCGGACCTCACGACCTTGGAGGCCAATCCGGAGCAGATCGAACGGGTATTCCTCAACCTGCTGGACAATGCCGCCAAATTCACCCCGGAGGGTGGCTCGATCGTCATCATCGCGGAGGCTTCTCGGCATGAAGGTCGCGAAGGGGCCCTGATTCGAATTCAGGACAGCGGTGTTGGCATTCCGACTACCGAGTTGGTCCGGATATTTGATCGCTTCTATCAGGTCGATCCGAGCTCACGCCGGCGGTTTGGTGGGATGGGCCTCGGCCTGTCACTCGTGCGCAGCATCGTCGAGGCTCACCGTGGAGCGGTCTGGGCGGAGAGCGAAGAGGGGATTGGATCTACGTTCTTCGTCTGGCTGCCATTCAAGGAGGTCGAGGAGGACTCTGCAGCGGAGGACGATCAGTCTGTTAGACTCGAAGGTGCTGGCTTGAGTCCTTCTACGATTGGGGAGGTTTGATGGCTCGGGTTTTCGTTGTCGATGATGAGCCGGATATGGTGGATCTCCTTGCGACGATTCTCAAATCCGACGGTCTTGAGGTCGAGACCGATACTGATGGGCGCTCAGCTCTCGCGCGGCTCCTGGCCGACCCCCCCGATCTCGTGTTGCTCGATCTCATGATGCCCGATCTCGATGGAATGGAGCTGCTCAAGCTGCTGCGGCTCGACGCCAACGGAGCAGGGGTCCCGGTGCTCGTGGTCAGTGCCAGGAGCGGCCATCAGGATCAGCTCGGCACGTTGCAGTTGGGAGCGAACGCATACATCTGCAAGCCATTTTCTCCGCGCGAGCTTGTGCGACAGGTGCGCCAGCTTCTCGATGAGGCCTCGCAAGGCGAGACGAGCGCCTGACACGAATGTCTTCCGAAGAATATGCCTCCTCAGATCCCGTCGAACTGAAGACGAGGATTCTGCAATACCGGGCGAGTCTTTTCGACCCTGTCACGAAGCTACCCACCCTGCCCGTGGTTATCGACCGGATTCGGAGAATGCTCGACGAACGTGGAACATTGCAGGTGCTCCTGGTTCGCATCGAGCATGAGCAGAACCTCGAGCGCATTGTTGGGTGGGAGCGGTACGACGCTGTTCTTTCCAGCGTCGCGGTCCATCTCGGTGGTCTGCTCGAAGAAACTGCGGGTTCGGGAAGCCTGTTGTGCCAGGAGCACGTTCGGGGTGACATTTTCCTGGTCGTTCTCGCCGATCACTTCGAAGCGGGAAGACTCCACGATTCGTTCGTCGACGGAATCACCATTACACACGAAACCGGGGAAAGCGAAAACATCGCTGTGCGGGTGGGCCAAGGTGTGATCAAGATGCGGCCGGCTCTTCGGGTCGAAAGGACGATCTACAACGGCATTCTCGAAGCACGCCAGGATTTTCATCGCCGCGGAGAGGCGCTGGATCAGGCGCGGCTGGACGAGGTTCGTCGAATTCTGCGCGAGGGAGAAGTCCGCACGCTGTTTCAACCGATCGTCAAGGCGCCGAGTCGGGAGATCGTCGGATTCGAGGCGCTCAGCCGTGGACCCGAGGGGAGCTACTTGGAAACCGCTGACAATCTCTTCGGTTTCACCGAAAGGGCCGGGATGCTCGGGGAGGTGGAGTTACTGTGCCTGGATCAGGCGCTCGAAAACGCGAAGGCGCTTCCCGGAGGTGCCATCCTCTTCCTGAACCTTTCGATGCTCGGTCTCGAGTACATCGAGTCCGAGGGATTGGGTTTGATCGGTCGGATCAAGGAATCCGGCCGCTCTCCGAGCGAGTGCGTCCTCGAAATCACCGAACGAACCTACGCCGAGAGTGCGAGCAGACTGAGAGAAAGAGTTTCCGAGCTCCGAAAGCATGGATTTCGAATCGCCATCGACGACATGGGAACCGGGTACAGTGCCCTCCACGTCCTTGCCGAACTGCAACCGGACTTCATCAAGCTCGACAAGATGTTGGTGCGTGACCTGCCTGAGGAACCGATCAAACGCAATCTGGTGTCTGCGATCATCGGATTCGCGCGTGACAGCCAGTCGGTCATCATTGCCGAAGGCGTCGAGACCGAAGACGAGGTGGAGACTCTGAAGATCCTGGGAGTCGAACTCCAACAGGGATTCTTCTTCGGCTATCCCAAATCCCACTAGCGACATTGCCAAAAATGAATCGATGGAATGCCGTCGAGCCGACAATCCGGGCGGGTTGAGCCGGTGCTACCGCTTGAAGAAGCCTGACGAGCTCTTTCCGCCATTGCCCTGAATCTGCTGGTTGAGCTCCCTGATCCGCTCGTTCAGTGCATTGATCTTCTGTTGGGACTCTTCCCTGGCTCGCTGGACCTCTGAGCGGGCTATCTCGGCTTCGCGACGCAGCTCGTCGGTGCTGCCGGATGTTTCTTCGATCTGTTGCCTGAGGGCAGTGAGATCCGCCTCGAGGGCCTCGATCTGCTCGTCCTTTTCCTCGATCTTTGCCCGGTGGCGTTCTTCCATTTCTTCATAGAGACGCTTGGTCTCCAGCAGCTCGGTGATCTGAGAAAAATCTGCGGGCGACGGTGCCATTTCACCCTCCCTGAAGCGCTCTTCGATGGACGGGAACATCTCGCGCAGCTTGAGCGAGAGCTCATCCGGCTCGGCCGACGCATCGATCGCTTGCTCATAGGTGATCTTGTTGTGCGCGAGGAGAGAGATCAACGACTGATTCATGCTCTGCATGTGATAGAAGTTGACCGAGTTCTCCATCTCCTCGAGGATTTCCTTGATTTCGCCATTATCGATGTGCTTTGAGATCTTGGGCGAGTTGACCAGGATTTCAAGTGCCGGGAGGCGTTCCTTGCCTTCGGCATCCTCCAGGAGCTGCATCGATACTATCGCTCTGAGGACGAGTGCGAGCTGGCTCCGTACCTGATTCTGCTGATCGACCGGGTAGGAGTCGATGATGCGATCGACAGTCTGGGCGGCGTTGTTCGTATGCAGGGTCGAAAAGACAAGGTGCCCAGTTTCGGCAGCTGTGATTGCCGTCGACATCGTCTCGAGGTCACGCATTTCACCGACCATGATGACGTCGGGATCCTGACGCATACAGTTCCTGAGTGCTTCGTGGAAGTTTGGAGTGTCGGTGCCGACCTCGCGTTGCGAGAGGGTTGCCTTGTCGTCCTGGAAGAGAAACTCGATCGGGTCCTCAATCGTGACGACGTGGCATGGACGTGCCTTCGAGATCATATCGATCATCGATGCCAAAGTCGTCGATTTTCCGGATCCGGTAGGACCCGTGATCAGAACCAATCCCCCGGGATACCGGGTGAAAGTCCCGATGACATCCGGAAGGTTCAATTCTTCGACGCTTTGAATGTCAAACGGCACCCGCCGAAAGACGCCCGCCATCGTGCCCCTCTGCATGTAGATGTTGCACCTGAAACGGGCGATACCGGGCACCCCGTAGCCCATGTCCACGGCCTGTTCCTTCTCGAATCGGGCGCGTTGGCCGGGTTTCATGATGTCGCCCAGCATTTGCTCCACTTCGTCCGGCTGCAAGGGGTTCGCCTTGATCGGAATCAACCGTCCCTGGATTCGCAGGAGCGGTGGCCGCATGGGCTTGATATGGAGGTCTGATGCCCCCTTCTTCGTCATGAACATGAGAAGTTCGTTGAGCTCCACCAACCCTCCTCGGGGCCTCGATATCCACCTTCGAGATTAACATATGGGGTTGCGACCTTTTGTGATCCCGATGCATCTTGTAAGGATGATGAGCACAGGGAAAGGGTTCTTTGCAGAGGTCGATGACGTGACGCTGGCAAGGGCGAGGCGCGGGGACATCGACGCTCTCGAGGGTTTGTACCGGGTCTTTTCGTTGCCTGTTCACACCATTGCGACACGGATCTGCAGATCTCGTGATGAAGCTGAAGAAGTTCTTCAGGAGACCTTCCTCGAGGTTTCACGCAGCATTGGCACTTTTCGAGGTGAGGGGGCCCTTGGAGCCTGGGTGCGCCGCATCGCAGTCTCCAAGGCATTGACATCCATGCGTCGCCGGCGCCGCGAAACAGCGGCCGGGTTTTCCAAAGGCGATGTCGACCACCTCGCGAAGGGGCCTGCCTGCGATGGGACGGTCGGCTGGAAGAGAATCGATCTCGAAAGGGCACTGGCACGTCTGCCGGATGTGGCGAGGGCGGTTGTCTGGCTCCATGACGTCGAGGGTTTCACTCATGCCGAGATCGCCGGCTTCTTTGGCCGTTCAGAGAGTTTTTCGAAATCGCAGCTTTCCCGCGCGCACGAGAAATTGAGATCGTGGCTCGGGTTGGCTGGAGGTACTTCATATGCATCCGACAACGGAAGAACTGCTGGTATTGCGCGACGGTGAGGACGCCGAAGAGACGGCGCGTCACCTCGAGGAGTGTGACGAGTGCCGCAATCGGCTGGAGGAGCTTCGAGCTGTTTCGAGCGCGCTCAAGGAACTGGCTCAGGTCCCACCGCCAGAGGACTCGTGGACGGAGATCCGAAAGAGGGCGATTGGCAAGAGGCGGAGGCCGGTTGGCCTCCAGGTGGGTGTCGCCGCGGCGGTCCTGCTGGCAGTTGCTGTGGCGGCGATGGTCGGGCATTTCGGGGGAGAGAACGGATTCCCCGAAAGAGCTGAATCTGCCGGAACCCGTGAGGCCATCGAGCAGCTGTCGAGTGCATCTCGGGAGCTCGAGCTTCTGTTGAGGGATTCCTCGCTTCAGTCACCGGTCCTGAGCACCCAGAGGGCCGCGATGATCGTGGAGCTCGAGGATCGGATCGCAGTCGTCGACCTGATCCTGGCCCAGAGCTCCTTTGAACAGGATGAACGCACCGTCGTGCTGTGGAGCGATCGCGTCGAGCTTCTGGACGCACTGGTCGCCGCCCGCAGCGGGCAGATCCCCATTGGCGGGATCGTCCATGCAGTCAATGAAGGGAGTCAACGATGAAGAATATTCTGATCGGGGTGTTTTTGATTCTTGTTGCGGGAGCGCTACCGGCTGTGGCAGTTTCCGACGGCGTTCAGGAAGACCGGACCGATTCCAGAAACCCGCACAGGGAGCTGCGCGAGGCGGTAGCCGAGATCCGTTCGCAATACGCAACCGGCGACAGATCGTTCACTGCCCCCAGGATCGCGGGCATGAGCTCGAACATGCGGCTCGGCATTATCCTCGGCGGGAGCTGGCATCAGGCCCGCGAAGAGGCGGCGGGAGCCGCGATCATGGCGGTGACTCCTGGGAGCCCGGCAGAAGAAGCCGGTTTGATGGCAGGCGATGTTGTGATCAGCTTCAACGGAGAGCCGCTGTTTGAACAAGGTCTTGAGCTGCCAGTGGCGTCGATGAAGGCATCGCAGCGCCTGGTGGAGCTTGCCCGTGACCTCGAGAATGGCGATGCCGTGGTCCTCGAATACATCCGAGATGGCTCCACGCACCAGGCCGACCTGGTGGCGCGCGAAATTGACTTCGGTCCAATGCTCGGCAAGCTGCCCGACCACGAGGATCTGGCGGGACTCTACCGTGGCCAGCTGGCCTTCGCCCACCCGGGCGACGGCAAATGGTTCCTTCCACGGACGTGGCTCGACATGGAGCTGGTTGCCCTCAACCCCGGGCTTGGCGAGTATTTCGGGGTGGACAGCGGAGTCCTGGTGGTGCGGGGCCCGGATGACGGGGATACACTTGCCCTCGAGAGCGGTGATGTCATCTTGGGGATCGGTGGTCGCCAAGTGCGTAGCCCTGAACACGCGATGCGCATCTTGCGCTCCTACGAACCGGACGAGGAGCTCACCGTCGAGATCATTCGCCACGGTCGATCGGAGACTCTGACCGGCACGGTCCCGAGTGTGCCGATCCAATTCGACTTCGAATTTCGGGACGCGGGGATACCTGCCGACCACTGATCGTCAGATTCTGCCGCGAGGATGCGTGCTGTCGGTCGGCGATGTCAGTTCTGTCGGCCGATGGAAGTGGCCCGTCGAACGAGAAGTCGGTACAATGCCCGGATGAAGGTCTACACGAGAAAAGGAGACGCGGGAGAAACCTCTCTTCTTTCGGGCGAGCGCGTCCGCAAGGAAAATCCCCGCGTGGAGGCGTACGGTGCGGTCGACGAGCTGTGCTCGCTAGTTGGTCTGCTCCGGAGCGAGTTGCTGCCCGAAGATCTCGATAAGCGGCTGATGGCGGTCCAGGAGGTCCTCTTCGAAATCGGTGCCACGTTGGCCGATCCCGAGGACCATATGGACCACGATTCACGGTCATGGGATGCGGCGCCGATCGAGGAGTGGATCGACCTCATGGATCGGGAGCTCGATCCGCTGAGATCCTTTATTCTCCCCGGGGGCAGCAGGGCCTCCTCGATCGCGCATCTCGCCCGCGTTGTGTGTCGACGCGCTGAGAGGCGGGTTGTCGCCCTGGACGGAACTGGAAGCGCGGTGCCGCAGGGTGTTCTGGCATATCTCAACCGGCTGTCTGACGCCTTGTTTACGCTGGCTCGCGTGATCAATGCTCGGGCCGGTATTCCGGAGACCGAGTGGCGTTCTGACGGCTTGACGGACCCTCCCTGATACAATCGCGAACTTGTGGAGGGGAAGAGTTCGGCCGATTGCCGGTTGTGTCGTCGGCAGACGCGAATCAGTGGAACACTCGGATCCTCGGAGATACCAGATTTCGACCTTGCGAGCCGTGCCGCCTTCTGAAGGGATGGCGGTGAGGAGTAACGCTTAGATGCAACACGTGACCCTCAGCGAGGGCCATCTCGAACAGCTTTTCGGCACCCGTGATGAGAACCTGCGATACCTCGAAGAACGCCTCGGGGTTACGGTTGCTGCCCGGGGGCCCGAGGTCCAGGTGACCGGGAGTAAAGAATCAGAGATGATCGCCAGCAGGATTCTTGAATCCTTCGACCGCATGCTGGCCTCCGGTGGAGCGGTCACGAAGGAGGAATATCGGACCGGCGTGCGTGTGCTCGAAGAAGACGCGGGCGTTGACCTGGTGGATTTCTTCCTCGACGCGTCGATCGCGACTTCTCTCCGGCGTTACGTGACTCCGAGGAACCTCAACCAACGGCTCTTCATCCGCTCGGTGGCCTCCCATGATTACGTCTTTGTCACCGGCCCCGCGGGGACCGGTAAGACCTACCTCGCGGTGGCCTTGGCTGCGGCCGCGCTGATGGACAAGCAGGTGCGGCGCATCGTATTGGTCCGACCTGCTGTGGAGGCCGGGGAGCGGCTCGGCTTCCTGCCAGGTGACCTCGTCGAGAAGATCAATCCCTACCTGCGCCCGGTCTACGACGCACTCTACGACATCCTCGGTTATGAAAAGGTCTCCAAACTCCTCGATCGCCAGGTCATCGAGATAGCCCCGCTAGCGTTCATGCGAGGGAGAACCCTCAACGACGCGTTCATCATTCTTGACGAGGCTCAGAACACCACCCACGAGCAGATGAAGATGTTCCTCACGCGCATGGGATTCCACTCCAAGACGGTCATAACGGGCGACATCACACAAATCGATCTGCCAGGTGCCCGTTCGTCGGGTCTTGTCGAAGCTCTCGAGATCTTCGATGGTGTCGAGGGTTTTGCGTTTATCCGTTTCACACATCGAGACGTCGTGCGCCATCCCCTGGTGCAGGATGTCGTCGATCGTTACTCGCGGTGGGAAAAGAAGACGCGAGAAACAAACGGTGAGCGCTCATGAAAAACAACGGCAACAATCAGGCTGAGGGCAGGAGGTCGAACACGCGCATCAAGCGTGGCCTTGAGGAGGGTGCGAGTTGGTGGGATCGTGTGCTCAACCTTCCGGTTCTCTGGGCTGTCATCGCCATCATCGGTTGCACGTGGCTGGTGAATCCGCGAGTTGGCAGTGGCCCGCCGGATTGGCAGCCCGGCGAAGTTGCCAGTTTCGATCTCGTTATCCCGGTTGACATCACGCTACCGGACGAGGCGGCAACCAGAGCTGCCCGGGAAGAAGCAACTGCTTCGGTACTTCCCGTTTACGATCTCGAGCCGAGACTGAAGATCGAGCTGCAAAACGAGCTTCATATTCTGTTCGAGGGGTGTCGGGCGAGGCAGGACGGCGGAGACGAAATCGTCAATCTGGGATCGATCACCGACCTTCGTGCCACTGAAGAGTTGTTACGGATTCTGGATTCGTCTTCGTGTTCTGAATCTCTCGAGAATGCCCTGGTCAGTGTGGTCGGCCAGACGTACCGTGACCATATTGTCGACGATCGAAGGGGCCTGGAACGACGTGGTTCGAAAGGTGTGGCCATCAGGAATCTCGCCTCGGGAGGCGATCGAGCTTCTACGCTCGACGAGCTGTCGGCGGCGGTTGATGTTCGCACTGGACTGGGACAGGTGCTGCACGCGCGTCTCCTCGAACAGCCCGCCGTGGCCCGCAGGTGGATCAAGCCGATCGCTGTGTTTCTCGAGGCCAACATCGCCCCCGACCTGGTGTTCAACAGAGCCGAAACTGCCCAGCGCGGCCGCGCAGCGGCGGCAGCCGTCTTGCCCCGCTCGCGAGAGCTTCGCCGCGGGCAGGTTCTCGTCAGGCGAGGAGATACGGTAACCGAAGAAATGGCGGACACTCTGTTGGTCCTGCAAAGCCAGAGTCGGGATGCGACGACATCCGCCCAGGCCGCGGGGATCGGCCTCCTGATTGCCCTGATGGTGATCGGTTGGTGGCCAGTGATGGGGCGGTCTGGCAGCCCACCGGAGGTTCGGCGTCGCCTGTCGAGCATCTTCATCCTGGTATTGGTTTTCGCGGCCGTGATTCGGCTCGGTCTGTTCCTGGCAAACTCGGTCGCCTTCAACGCTCAGGGTGAGGCACTGTCAACGGCGGAGGCTTACCTCTGGGGGCTTCCTTTCGCCGCCGGCCCGGTAACGGTTCTCGTCCTTTTCGGACTGCAACCTGCGCTGCTCTTTGCTCTCTGCGGAGCCGGACTCGCCGGCGTGATGCTCGGCGGTGATTTTTCGGCCGCAGTCTTCGCCCTGACCTCTGGAGCTGTGGGCGCCTTTGCCGCGCAGAGATCCGGAGATCGTGCATCTCTGAGCCGTGTCGGTGCGTTCATCGGTCTCGCCAACGTCGTCCTGGTGTTGGTTCTCGAGCTGTACCGAGGTTTGCAGAGCTCACCCGCAGCCGTCAGCCTGTCGGTGCTGAGCGCCTTTGCAGGGGGGCTGCTCTCGGTCGGAATCGTGTCTTTTCTGCTCCCGGTCCTCGAAGGGGCGTTCGGGATTACCACGAATACCCGTCTCCTCGAGCTCTCGAATCAGAACCTGCCGCTCTTGAAGCGCTTGTCACTCGAGGCGCCGGGTACTTATCAGCATTCACTGGCCGTGAGCAATCTGGCGGAAGCCGGCGCCGATGCTGTAGGTGCAAATGCCTTGCTTCTTCGAGTGTGTGCCTACTATCACGACGTTGGCAAGCTGGTGAAACCCGATTACTTCGTCGAGAATCAGCGCAACGGCAATCCGCACGACGCTCTGTTGCCGTCGATGTCGGCCCTCGTCATTCAGAGTCACGTCAAGGAGGGGTTGGAAATCGCCCGAGAAGCGAAGCTTCCGCTCCCGGTTCGCCAGGGCATCGCAACCCACCACGGCACCAAGCTGATTCGGTACTTTTACAACCGCGCCCAGGAACGCCGGGCCGACGACAAGACCGAGGTCCGAGAGAGTGACTACCGCTATCCGGGGCCCAAGCCGCACACCAAAGAGCTGGGAATACTGCTTCTCGCAGATGCGGTCGAAGCGGCTGCACGGACCCTGGAAAGCCCGACTCCGGCAAAAATCCAGGCGATGATCGACAAGATCTTCGGCAACGCACTCGAGGATGATCAGCTTGACGACTGCGACCTCACGTTCTCGGAGCTCGACAAAATCGCTTCGGCCTTCCTCTGGGTGCTCACGAACATGTACCACCACCGGATCGACTATCCGGGATTCGACTTCAACAGGAGGCAACGTGCTGGTGGCTCGGGTCCACATCAGGTGGGAGCGGAGGCCGTCCAAACCCGCGGCTGAGCAGCTGCGGGCTGTGATCGCCGGATGCGTGGGTCGACTCGGGGTTCGAGGGGCTGAGGTGCACCTGGTTCTCACCGACGACCGGACAATACAAGAACTGAATATGCGGTATCGGGGGATAGACCGTCCGACCGATGTTCTCTCCTTTCCCGACGGCGATGAACTCCCATCGGGGAGGCATTTTCTAGGCGAAATCATGATCTCCCTCGACAGCGCGCGGCGGCAGGCGAGTGAGCTCGGACATGACGAAGTTCGCGAGCTCTGCGAACTCGCCCTGCACGGAACCCTGCACTTGTTGGGCTATGATCATGTACGAGACCATGGAGAAATGAACGAAATCGAATTGAATCTGAGACGGGAACTTCTGCCATGAGCGCTGGTTTGGCCTCTTGGCTGGGCCATCCTGTGACGATCACGCTCGTCCTCGCGGTCCTGACCATCCTGGTTGCAACCTCTGAATTGCTTCTGAGGTCGCTCACCGGGCTCGGAAACGTCCGCTTTCAGGGAATTTTGGAGGAAAACCCTGGCCTCTTCGGGGGCAGGGACCGCGTCACTCTCTCACATGTCGTGGATGTCGGACGTTGGCTCCAAATTGTCCTCGTCGGTGTTGTGTGGTTAGTTGTGGCGCGGGTGTTTGTTCTCAGTGATGGCTGGAAAGTGGCATTGGTAGTGTGCTTGCCGTTGTTGTCGATCGGGGTGGCACATTTCCTCCTGCGACCACTGTCGGAGGACAGGATTGCCGTTCTGCTGCGTCTGGTGGGTCCGTTCGCAACCCCGCTGATAGCCGTGCTCGCCAGCCGCGATCCGTCTGCAGCGACGCCTCCGGTTGAAGACGAAGAGGAGGAGGCCAGCGAGGCGGAGATACAGGCCTATCTCGAGGCCGGGGAGAAAGCGGGCATTTTCGAGAGTGAAGAGGGAGAGATCGTCGAGTCGCTCGTCGACTTCTTCGACACGGTGGTCCGAGAGGTCATGACCCCCCGAACCGAAATGGTGACGGTCTCCGACGAGGTCGGGTTCGACGAGTTGCTGCGGGTGTTTGCCGAGAGCCACAAGAGCAGGATCCCCGTGTATCAAGAAACGATCGATCGAATCGTCGGCGTGATCCACGTCAAGAATCTGGTCGAGCAACAATTCGAAGAGACCGAACCCTCGGTGAAGGAGCTCTGGCGAGAATGCCTCGTAGTGCCGGAGACCAAGCCGCTCGGGGAGCTGTTGCGCGATTTTCAGCGCGAATACCAGCAGATGGCGATCGTCGTCGATGAATACGGTGGCACGTCCGGGCTCGTGACGTTGGAGGATATTCTCGAGGAAATCGTCGGCGAAATCGAGGACGAGCACGATTCGAAATCGCCGCCGGATTGGCAGGAGCTGCAGCCCGGTGTCTATCGTTTACAGGGTCGCGCCTCGCTCGAGGTGCTTCAGGAACTGCTCGGCGTCGAAGTAGGCGACGAAGACATTGACACCGTCGGTGGCCTCGTTTTCTCGATGCACGGCACCGTGCCCGAGCCGGGCACACGCGTCGTGGACGAGGATAACGGTCTGCTGTTCGTTGTCGAGGAAATGGACGAACGCCGGATTGTGAGTGTAACGGCGAGGCGAGCCGATCCAGCCGAAGGTGCCGTGGCGGAAAAAGACTGACGATGACTGAATCGGGAACCGGCACCGGATCGTTCGCAACGTCGGCCGGTGATCGCCCCGAGATATCCCGCGCTGGAACCGTGGCACTTGTCGGGCGCCCGAACGCCGGCAAGAGCACGCTGCTCAACGCGTTGATCGGTGACAAGGTGGCGATCGTCTCGGACAAGCCGCAGACCACTCGCAATCGAATCATCGGCATCCTTTCCGAAGAACGCGGCCAGGCGGTGTTCTTCGACCTACCCGGGGTTCACAAGCCTCTGCACAAGATGAATTCACGGATGATGCAGGAGGTCCGTTCAGCCCTGGAAGAGGTGGATGTTGTCGTGCACCTGGTGGATTCCACGGTCTCCTGGGGCGGTGGTGAGGCCTATCTGTTCGAGCTGCTCGACTCGATTCGCCCGCCGGTAATAGGAGTGCTGACGAAGATCGACCTCCTTCCCTCGAAGACGGACCTGCTGCCGCTGATCGAGCGCTACGGCGAGAGGCGAGGGGATTCGACCATAATTCCCATCTCCGCCCTCCAGGGGGATGGGCTCGATGAGCTGCTCGACGAGCTCTTCGATGCGTTGCCGGAAGGGAAGCCGATCTATCCGACTGACCTCACGTCCACCCAGACGGAACGGTTTTTCGTCGCTGAGGTGATACGAGAGAAGCTCCTCGAACGGACGCGTAACGAGCTGCCGTACACGACTGGCGTGATCGTCGATCTCTTCGACGAGAGCGGCCGTGTTCTGCATATCGAAGCGGTGGTCTACGTCGAACGCAAGAGCCAGAAGGGCATAGTCATCGGAAAGGGCGGCCGAATGATCCGGGCCATCGGCCAGGCGGCCCGAGAAGAGCTCGAACGCGTGCTCGGTGCAGATATCTACCTCGGCCTCCGGGTCAAGGTCCATTCGCGTTGGCGGGACGACCCCCGCGTTCTCCGTGAGATGGAGCCGGGTGCCGCTGATCTGTCGGAATTCGTCGACGATCTGCCCGAGACAGACCGATGAAATTTCGAATTTCGAATTTCGAATTTTCCACCCACCCAGTAACGTGTCGGGGGGGTGGCAGGGAGTTCTGAATTCCGAATTCCGAGTTCGAGAGGTGGCTAGCGAAGTGGCGCTCGACACGATTCTCGTCTTCACCGCCGACGGGTGCCCGCACTGCCGGGCGCTATGCGCCGATTTTGATCGGCGGGGGGTCGTGTACCGGGAGATCAACGTGAGCCAAGAGCCCGGCCAAATGACCCGCCTTCGCGACCTCGTCTGGGAGCATCGTCTTCCGGTCGTGGCGGATCACGAGCGCGTTTCCATCGGCTTTCGCGGCCAATCGTCGACATTCGCCGACCTCGGCCTCGAGTAATCGAGTTTTTCTGCCGAACTCAGTCGTCGAGCTTGGGCCGCGCCCGCATCGCTTTTTTTCGTGAGCGCCGCCGTTTCGACTCCAGACGACGCTTCTTGATCGCCCTCGGGACTTTTGTTGGCACCCGTGGATCTTCTTCGGCGAGCGCTTCGCCGAGTAATTCCTTGAATCGATCCACGGCTGCTTTGCGGTTCGCTTCGCGGGTGCGGTGACGCTGAGATGAAACCTGAAGGACGCCGTCCTTGTTGATCCTGGTCGCCAAACCCTCCTCGATTCGCATCCGCTGCTCGGGGCTCAGAGATCGTGATTCTGGAAGGCTGAAGAGAAGGCGCACCTTGGTCTCGACCTTGTTGACGTTCTGTCCCCCGGGGCCCGAGCTGCGCGCGAACTCGAATCGGAGCTCATCCTCGTCGATCGAGAGGTCGTCGTTGATGTGAATCATGAGACGAGTATGAACGACGCTTGCTCAGCTGTCACCGGACGGCCGCGAGCTCAGGATACTGATCCGGTGGCTGCCCGACCCACGACCCCAGATTCGCAGATGAAAAAACCCCCGCCCGGGAAGGGGTGGGGGAAAATTCGAAATCCGAAATTCGAAATCTGTTACAGCAGGCTCTTGATTTCCTCTTCGATGTGCTTTTCATCACCAGCCTCGAACCCGAGGTGGTAATACATGATCTTGCCGTTGCGGTCGATCAGGAAGGACGAGGGGTGGTAGATCACGTTGAACGTGTTGTTGGCCACCTCCGTGTCTCCCTCGCCGTTCTCGAGCATCGTGTATGTGAGCCCGTTCTTCTCGATGAACGTGGTCGCACGCTCGGTTTGTCGTTTGGTCTCGACGGCGATGACCTCGAATCCCTGGTCCTTGTATTGCTCATACAACGGCTGCAGGCGTGGCAACTCCACGCGGCATCCGCCTCACGTGGGGAACCAGAAGGCGAGCAGCGTGACCTTGTCGGTGCTGATGTCTGCCAGGCTGACCGGATTGCCTTCGTAATCGAGGAGCGTGAAGTCGTCGACCTTTTTGGCGAGCTCATTGCGGGTTGCCCACAGGAACTCGTCGAAACCCTCGTCGTTGCCGTTCATGGCAGCGTAGGCCTCGCGAAGGTAGGACTCGGAGCTCGAGCTGTCTTGTCCAAAGAGAGTCTGAGCGCCGAGGAGTTCGACGGCCTTGTCGATGTTCCCCTCGGCCAGGGCCGCCCGGCCCCAAAACGTGTAGAGCGGGTTGTTGGGTACGCCGAGGTAGGTCACACTTCCGATCGCGTCGGCTTCTGCAAAACGGTTGAAGGCGGGCTGGGTGTTGCCCTGGTTGTAGAGTGCCCAGGCTTCATAGGCGAGGCTCTGCCCCTTGCGGAGTCGGACCATCGACGCCACCTTTTCGTCGGTGAATTCACGGTCCGGATATTCGGCGCGAAAGCTCTCCGGTGTCGCCAGTTGAAATGCTGCATGCGCGTGCTGGCGTGCCTGCTCCCACTCTTCGAGATCGGTCGCGATTTCGTATATCCACTGATGCTCGTCGTAGCCGAGCGGTCGCACGGCTTCAAGAGCACTCGCGACCTCAGCGACGTCGAGTGGGACCTCCACCGAATCGGCCAGGTCGAACAGACTCATGCTGGCTACGAAACGCTGTTCCGGGTCTTCGATCTGGTCGACGGTGGCATAAACGGCGTCGAAGGCCCCTTCAGGATCTCCCATCTCGTGCCCGCGGTAATAGACGACACGGCGAGCCAACAGGCCACTGTGCTCGGTGTTCGGAAACTCCGCCAGGTATTCCTCGGCGAGCCGTGCCTTGTCCGCTGCCGTTTCCAAACCGCTCCAAGCTTCGTTGAACTCGGACCAGGCCTCCTCGGCAGGTTTGATTCCTTCCTGTTTCGTGCACGAGCCGACGACGCCGACGAGCACGATCAGAATCAGGACCGTTGTTTTTTGATTCATGAACCCTCCTTCCGTGAGCGCGCGCCATTTTCTTAGTTGCGCGTCTGTGCAGTATACGCGCACCGGATGATGCATCGGTCATACGGCTTCCACCACCCACCCGCCCACGGCTATTCGACACCTCGCCTTGACCATGCGATCGCCAAGATCGATTGATTCGTCTTAGAGCCGTAGAGCCGTCGAACCGCAAGGCTTCGTATATAGTCCTTTTCATGCGAATCGGCGATCAGTGGTACCGGACGATCTGGCCGTCCGATGACGGATCGGCGGTCGAGATCATCGACCAGACCCTCCTCCCCCATACCTTCGAGTTACGGAGCTTGAGGACCGTCGAGGATGCTGCGGAGGCCGTCAGCTCGATGAGGGTTCGGGGCGCACCCCTGATCGGGGCGACGGCGGCCTATGGCTTGGCCCTGGCTCTCCGCAGCGACAGTTCGGACGGCGCACTCGAAAGCGCCGCTCATGCGCTGGCCGAGACTCGGCCGACCGCGGTCAATCTGCGCTGGGCCCTGGAAAAAGTAAAAAGAGCGGTTGGGCCCTTGTCTCCACAGGACCGGGCCGACGAGGCTTGGGCCTGCGCTGCACTGATCTGTGACGAAGACGTCGAGATCTGCCGCCGGATCGGTGCGCACGGCCTGGCCAGATTGCGCGAGGTCGCTCACCGGAAAGAAGGAGCGACGGTCAATATTCTGACGCACTGCAACGCCGGCTGGCTCGCCACCGTCGACTGGGGGACAGCACTGGCGCCAATCTACATGGCGCATGATGCGGGAATAGCAGTTCACGTCTGGGTCGACGAAACCCGGCCCAGGAATCAGGGCGCTGCCCTCACCTCGTACGAGCTGGCAGAGCATGGGGTTCCCCATACCCTGATCGTCGACAATGCGGGTGGCCACCTGATGCAACACGGCATGGTGGACCTGTGCATCGTGGGCACCGACCGAACCACCGCTGCGGGCGATGTCGCCAACAAGATCGGGACCTATCTCAAGGCACTCGCCGCCCACGACAACGGTGTGGCCTTCTATGTCGCTTTGCCGTCCACGACCATCGACTGGACTCTCCGCGATGGGCTCGCGGAGATTCCCATCGAAGAACGAGCCCCGGAGGAGGTAACTGTCATCGCAGGCCGCACCGAAAACGGCGAGGTCACGAAGGTCGAGATCGCGCCGTCAGGATGTCGGGCCGGGAACTGGGCCTTCGACGTGACGCCGGCTCGACTCGTGACCGGACTGATCACAGAATGCGGTGTGTGCGATGCCTCGATCGAGGGCCTTGTCGGGCTTTTCCCGGAGCGAGGATGATGAGACGCCTGATTATCGGTTTACTGTTGGTTGTGTTGGCCATGTCGCTTCAGATGGGCTGCCGATCGACAGCTGCACCCGAACCGGCATCGGCTTGGGACATCGAACGGGCGGAGGTCATCGAGTGGAGTGCCGACCATCCTTCGTTCGAACAGCACTTCGCACTCGAGGCATCCGGACTTGCCGCTTCTCAGGGACTGTTGATCGTTCCGTCAGAAAAGTACGGACGTTTGCTGATAATAGACATTACCGGGGAGGCCCGAGCCAGGACCGTTCGAGTCGGGGTGCCACCTCATGCGGAGCTCGAGGGTTCCGCAATCACTGCAAATGCGATGGTTCTCTGTGACGAAGCGCATGCGGCGGTCTACGAAATACAGATCGGAGATCTCCGAAAGATCTTCGAAAGAGGAGTGGAATCGCCCTTGCGGGCTCTCACGCTCAACCTCGAGGGTGTTGATGCCCTCGGAGGGAAGATTGGCTTCGAAGGGATAGAGGTCGATCGGAAGGACGGAACCATTTACCTCTTGCTCGAACGTGACGGGACGGAATCGACCGGTTGCGTATCCCGGATCTGGAATCTCAAACGCTACGGGAACTCGCTGCGATCAGAACGAGAACCGATCGAAATCGGGCTCGAGGATTGCGCCTGGCGTCTGACCGGTCTCGCGTGGTGGAACGGTCATCTGATCGCACTCAAGACGCAGTATCCGGGGGAACGCTACGAAGTGGTGACGGTGGACGTTGTGACGGGCGGCATCGAGGTGGTGAGTGACCTGACCGGGTTGTTGAGATCTCTCGCCTCACGAGGTTGGTCGAACAACGTTGAAGGCATCGAAGTGGGACCGGACGGATCACTCTGGCTGGTGGCTGATAATGCGGTGACAGGGGTGATTGACAATCCGTTGCCGCCACCTGGCGAGAGCCAAACCCTTCTGCTGCGTATTCCGCCAAAGCGGACCGACGGGATCGTGCCGGGGAAACGAACCACTCACCCTTGAGTGTCTCGGCCAGAGATTCAAATCCGGGAGGTCTCGACGATGCCTCTGATGAGCCGCATTTCGAGAAGTGCGAGGTGTGGGCGCCAGCCGGACATGACCGACGGCACGGGCCGCGATTTGCGGTGGGATTTCATGTTTGGAATAGATGTACAATTGAATGGGTAACCGTTTCGACCGTTTCGGGCTCGGAGAGTCCAGCAGGGCTCTCGGAATCCGTTTTGGAGGTACGTGTTTGACTGATCTTACCCAATGGTCGCCGATCGTGCTCGCTGCGATGGCACTCGGACTGGCACTCGTCATTCTTCTGATTGCGGTCCTCCGTGCTTTGCGTCGCGAGAAGAGTGCGCGCCAGGCGTCCGAGGGGAAAATTAGGGAAGTCGCCGAGGAGGCGAGCCGAAAGTACCGGCGACTCGAGCAGGACCACCAATTCCTGGTCGATTTTTTCCGCATGTTTTCGCGCCTTGTCGGAGAGCTTCATGCCGAGCGGCAGGTGAGGATGATTCCCAACGCCCTTCTGAGCGCGATGGTTCAGATCTTTCGACCGGAGGTCGCCGCGGTGTTGGTGAAGCGAGGCACGCAGAAATCCGATCCCTCGGTGAAGGACCGTCTCTCGATTGCCGCCTTGCATGCGATTCGCGGCGCCCTCAAGCCGGGAATGGAGTTCGATTTCGGCGAGGGTCAGGCGGGAATCGCTGCCGAACGCGGCCACGTCATGATCAGGAAGGATTTCGAAGAAGACCAGGTGGCTGCGTATCAGAGATCAACGGTTACGGTCGAGCCCAAGTACGACATCGTCGCACCGATGGTCGCGGGGGGCGAGACGCTGGGGGTGCTGGCGGTGTCGCGTCCGGAGCGGCATCACGACAACGAACGAGATGTGCTGGAGATGATCGCCCGCGTTGGCGCGTTGACCTGGAAGAACGTGCAGGCCTATCGCGACAAAGAAGTCGAAGCAGAGGTTGACAAGCTGACCAGGATATTCAACAAGGGCGCCCTGCTCCGCCGGCTGGGTTTCGCCCTCCATGAAGCACGCAACAGCGGCAGCAAAGTTGCTGTGTTCATTTTCGACCTCGACAATTTCAAGGTATTCAACGACACCAACGGCCACCTGGCAGGCGACAGGCTGCTCGCGAAGTTGGCGCAGTTGGTGAAGGACACAGTACGCGCAGACGACATCTTCGGCCGTTTCGGTGGCGAGGAGTTCCTCCTGGTGATGCCCGACCGAACGGGAGCGCAGGCGATGACGGCCGCGTCGATGGTCCGAAAGCGGATCGAGGAGTACGCGTTCGAAGGCGAATCCACGCAGCCGCTCGGAAAAGTGACGATTTCGGGAGGCGTGGCGGTCTTTCCGGATGATGCATCGGAGCAGGTCGAGTTGATGCAGGTGGCTGACAGGGCGCTGTATCGCGCGAAGCAGAGTGGGCGCAACCAGGTCTTTCGCGCCGAAGAGCCCGGCCTCAATCCGGTCGATACGCGCTGAGGCCTCGCCCGTCCGCCCACCCGATGCTGGATCCTAGATACTCGATCCGCCCACCCACCCCTCGACGAGTCAGCGAGACGATTCATTGATTCGATGCATCCAGCATCCAGCATCCAGCATCGAGCTTCCGCCGCGTGGGTGGTAAGATGCCGGCCATGAAAGTCGATGTTCGGCATGTGGGTGATGTCATCATTGTGGATCTCGAGGGACGGCTCGTAATGGGAGTCGGTGATGAGCTCCTGCGCGACGTCATGAACGAGCTGATTGCCGAGGATTGGAAAAAGATTGTCCTCAACCTGCGCAAGGTATCGATCATTGACAGTTCGGGTATCGGCGAGGTCGTATCCGGCTGGAAGCTCGGGCGGCGGTTTGGCGCTTCAGTCAAGCTCTTGCGTCCGGCGCCGCAGATTCAGAGGACCCTGCGGCTGACACAACTCCTGCCGTTGCTCGAGGTCTTCGATGAAGAGGACGAAGCCGTGGCGAGCTTTCAGACCGACTGATTCGGGCGCGAGGTAGGGCTGCTCGGCGCCTTCGCTCGTGGGGGTTGGAGAGGGATCATCGCAACAACCGAAGGGGGAGGGGGTCGCCGATGTTCGACAGCTTTCGTGAGGGTTTCAAAAACGAACTGGACAGCATTCGTGAGGCAGGTACCTACAAAGAAGAACGAGTGATCTCGTCTCCCCAGAGCGCGGCCATCAGTGTGCCCCAGGGTGAAGTCATCAACTTCTGCGCCAATAACTACCTGGGCCTTGCAGACAACCCGGATATCATCGCTCGCGCGAAGCAGGCGCTCGACGAGCGTGGCTTCGGTATGGCTTCAGTGCGGTTCATCTGCGGCACTCAGGACCTCCACAAGGAGCTCGAAAACACGATCAGCAGCTTCAACGGAACCGACGACACGATTCTCTACTCCTCGTGCTTCGACGCCAACGCGGGGCTCTTCGAGACGATCCTCGGACCCGACGACGCGATCATCTCCGACCAACTCAACCACGCTTCAATCATCGATGGAGTGCGGCTCTGCAAGGCGGAGCGATTCCGGTTCGCGAACTCGGACATGGAGGAACTGAAGAAGATCCTCGCGCAAACCCAAGGCCACCGTCGTCGCCTGATCGCGACGGACGGCGTGTTCTCGATGGACGGCTACCTGGTCAAGCTCGATCGGATATGTGATCTCGCGGATCGCTTCGATGCGATGGTGATGGTGGACGACTCACACGCCACCGGCTACATCGGCAAGACCGGGCGCGGGACTCCGGAGCATTGCGGTGTGCAGGGTCGGGTCGATGTCATAACGTCCACCCTCGGCAAGGCCCTCGGCGGTGCTTCCGGCGGTTACACGACGGGTCGCCAAGAGATCATCGACATGTTGCGCCAGCGTTCGAGGCCCTACCTCTTCTCCAACACGCTCACGCCGGCCCTGGCGGCTGCCGGAATCGAGGTCTTCCGAATGCTCTCCGAGACCACCGCACTGCGTGAGAAGCTGATGGACAACACGCGCTATTTCCGCGACAAGCTGTCGAAGGTCGGGTTCGACCTGCTCGACGGCGAGACGGCGATTGTGCCGGTGATGCTGTACGACGCCAAGCTCGCAACCGATGTCGCAGACGCGATGCTGGAGGAAGGGATATACGTTATCGGCTTTTCCTACCCGGTTGTGCCGCAGGGCCAGGCTCGAATCAGGGTCCAGATCTCGGCCGCGCACGAGCGCGACCATCTCGACCGAGCGGTGGCTGCGTTCGAGACCGTGGGCAAACGACTCGGCGTGATCTGAGGGCTGGCCGTCAGGAGTCTCCATGAGCGCGACCAGCCAGGCAGAGGAGTTGGAATCCGCTCTTCGAGCTTTCGGCGACACTGATCGTGCCGTTGGCGCAAAGGCCTATCTGAAGAGCGATCTCGAGTTCATCGGAGTGGCGGCCAAACCGCTCCGGGCAGTTGCGCACACATTTCTGGCAGATCATCCCGGGTTCGACCGCGCATCGTTACTCGACCTCGTACAAGTGCTCTGGAAGCGACCTGTGTTCGAACTCAAGGGGGTAGCGGTGGCGCTTCTCGAACGCCGGACGATTGATCTCGTCCCGGGGGATCTCGATCTCATCGAAGATCTTTTGCGTCGTTCGCACACCTGGGCGTTGGTCGACTGGCTCTGCACCAAGGTGGCGGCGCCGCTCGTCGAGCGCGATCCCCGCATGACTGCGATCGTGCTCGAACGCTGGTCCAGGGATGAAGATTTCTGGGTCCGGCGAGCCTCGATGCTCGCCCAGTTGCCAGCCCTTCGAGCCGGTGGCGGTGACTTCGAACTCTTCGCCTCATTTGCATCGACCATGGTTGGCGAGAAAGAGTTCTTCATTCGCAAGGCGATCGGCTGGGTGCTTCGGGACGTGAGCAAGAAACGTCCGGAACTGGCGTTCAGCTTCTTGTTGGAGCATATCCGCGAGGTCTCCGCGCTGACCCTCCGAGAGGGATCCAAGTATCTACTGGACGGGCAAAGAGAGACTCTGAACCGGGCGTGTGGTTGACACGAACGACCGGACCGAGAATTGGGAAACCAATCAGCGTCTTCGCGCCGCGAAGAGGAGCCCGACTCCCCAGGGGACACCGTCGAAGAGTCGGTCGAAATCGAATGCGGTCCGGATTGTGGCGACCAGCCACCGGGTTCTGCCAAGGGCCGAGATTGTGCTCAGCCCTCGGTCGCCTTCAACCGTTCCCTGGTGGTGGAGCCGTCGGCGGTTGACCCGCTTGAGAAACCAATCATCATAAAGTCTCAGCAGCGGCCAACCCCATGCTACGACCATCGCTTCCATGCCGACGGCGTCGAAAAGTCTCTCCAGATCCGACCTCGAATACCTTCGCAGGTGCCCCGCCCAATCGTCCCAATCCGACCATTGATCCGGTCCCGCCGGAACCGTGCCGACGAGCCAGCCGGCCGGTCCGAGCACCCGCCCGAACTCGGCGACCGCGACCTCCTGGTCGGGGATGTGTTCCAGAGTCTCGGCGGTGGTTGCGCTGATGAAGGTACCGTCCGCGAACGGCAAGTTCGTGACATCGGCGACCACCGGCAGGACACGTGCCGCGACACCGGCATCGGCGGCGCGCGTTGCGAGGACGCGCATCGATCGTAACGAGAGGTCCGCCGAAATGACGGTGTGTCCCGATCGAGCCAGGGCAAATGAAAGTGACCCGACACCGGCAGCGCACTCGAGATGGATGCCCGGCGCTGGCACCAGCCGTCGTAGCTGTCGAGTGATTCGCCGTTCCCGATGCGCGTGCCTCGGTCCGAAGAACTCCGGATCGACTCCCCACTCCGCCTTGCCCATGGAGGGAGAATAACAACATTCGAATTGGGATTTAAGAGTGAGGAATGAGGAATGTCGCCCACCAGACCACGAATTTCGGATTTCGGATTCCCCCCGCCCCACCGGAGAACGGGGGGTGGGTGGGAATGCAAAATTCCGAATTCCTCATTCAGAATTCTCGCTCTGCTACCATCCCCACCCATGTCCGAGGACCTGAACCCCCTCTGGATCGACACCCCCGAAGGCCTGCGGGATGCCGCCTCTGTGTTTTCGAGTGCGCAGAGGATTGCACTCGACACCGAGGCCGACTCGATGCATTCGTACTTCCACAAGGTGTGCCTCATTCAGGTCAGCGCCAATGCGCACCACATGGTGATCGATCCCCTGGCGATCGGGCCTGACGATCTTGCGTTGCTGTGGAAGATGGTTGGCGACCCCGAGATTCCGATCCTGATGCACGGCGCCGACTACGACATCCGGATTCTGGATCGCGATTACGGCGTGCGAGTTGCCGGGCTCCAGGACAGCCAGATCATGGCCCAGTTGTTGGGCGAGGAGAAAACCGGACTCGCCGCGCTGCTCGAGAAAGAGCTCGGAATTCACCTCGACAAGAAGTTTCAACGAGCTGATTGGGGGCGACGCCCACTCAGGGACGATCAACTCGCGTATGCGGCGGCAGACACCGCCTACCTGGGCGATCTTGTGGATCTGCTGAGGTACCGTCTCGAGGATTTGGACCGATGGAGCTGGGCGGAAGAGGAGTTCCAAAAGCTCGAGATGGTTCGCCACAATCCCGTCGAACCGAATCCGCTCGCCTTCGAGAAGCTCAAGGGAGCGCGCTCGCTGCGCGGTGACGCACGGGACCGTCTCTTCTCTCTCTATCAGTGGCGGGATCGGCAGGCACGCTCACGAGATGTTCCACCCTTCAAGATCCTGGGCAACAAATCGTTGCTGGTGATGGCAATGGATCCTCCCTCGGATCTTGAAGCAATGGGTGGGGTGGACGGTGTGGGACCGCGCGCCGTTCGCCGTTGGGGCCGTTCATTGCTGCGTGTGGTGGCCACTCCCCGGCGAGCCCCGGCGCGGGTTCGCCGGCCGAGGCAGATATCGCCCGATGCCGCCGAGCGAAGACGGCTGAAGAGCTTGCTCGCAGTACGTGACGAGAAAGCCGGGGAGCTCGGCATCCAGGCCAGTTTGCTCTGCTCGCGTGGTCTGGCAGAATCGGTGTCCTCGTACCAACCGCCATGTTCATCACACGAGGATCTCGCCCGAGCCGGTCTCGACGGATGGCGGCTCGAGGTCCTCGGCGACGATTTCCTCGGTGCGATTCCCTAGCTTTTGATCCGCTGGATATCAGCGCCGAGTTCTTCGAGCCGGGTATGGAGGTTCTGATATCCCCGTTCGACCTGACGGATGTTGTGGATCACGCTCTCACCCTCGGCGGCGAGTGCCGCGATGACGAGAGCCATGCCGGCGCGAATGTCCGGGCTGGCCAGGACCTGCCCGTGGAGCTTCGAGGGCCCGACAACCACGGCGCGGTGAGGGTCGCAGAGCACGATCCGTGCGCCCATCGCGATCAGGCGGTCGACCCAAAACAGCCGGCTCTCGAACATCTTCTCGTGGATCAGGATGGTGCCGCGCGCCTGGGTGGCCAGGACGACCGAAATCGAGGTGAGATCGGCCGGAAAGGCCGGCCAGGGGCCGTCATCGATTTTGGGAATCGCGCCGTGAATGTCCTCCTGGATCACCAAATCCTGACCTGAGGGCACGATGATGTCGTGTCCCTCGACCCGCCAGGTGATGCCGAGCCTTCCGAAACAGAGCTCGGTCATTCGGTGGTGCTTCTCTGGCTCTGCGCCAACGATTCGCAACTCACCGCCGGTGACGGCCGCGAGACCTATGAAGCTCCCCACCTCGAGGGGGTCGGGTCCGATGGTCGCTGCGGCACCGCCTAGGGTGGGGCGGCCTTCCACCTCGAGTGTGTTCGTACCGATGCCCGAGATCGAGCCTCCCATCGAGTTGACCAAGTGGCACAACTCCTGGACGTGCGGCTCTGAAGCGGCGTTGCGGATGGTGGTCTTGCCGTCCGCCAGAGAGGCCGCCATGACCGCGTTCTCGGTCGCCATCACACTCATCTCGTGCAGGAAAACGTCTGACCCGATGAGGCCGTTGGGAGCCCTCAGGTGGTAGCGATCCGAAGCGATCTCGACCACCGCACCGAGCGCCTGAAACGCGTGGAGATGGGCGTCGAGCGGTCGCCGACCAATGCGGTCGCCACCCGGGCGTGGCAGCTTGGCGCTTCCGAATCGGGCCAGAAGAGGACCGGCGAGCAGGAAGGACGCCCTGATCTCGCAGGCCAACAGCTCCGGGACCGGTCGTGCCTCCACCAATGAGCTGTCGATGAGCCACGAATTCGGCCCTTTCTGCTCGACGTTGGAACCGAGCTCGGACAGTAGTTCCAACATTACTGCCGCGTCGCGAATCTGCGGCACGTTTGCGAGCTCCACTGTTCCTTCCGAGAGCAGAGTGGCGGCGAGCATTGGCAGGGCAGCGTTTTTGTTGCCGCCCGGCACCAAAGTGCCGTGGATCGGACGGCCACCACGGATCACGTATGCGAATTGGGCGTCATCGAGGATTCTCATGGATTCAAAGTAACAGGGCCTGATGACGAAGGCGTGCACGCTTCGTGGCAATTCAGTGGCGACAAGCAGGTACCGGCTATTAGCCGTGAGCGGCTCGCCGTGGTTGATGAAATGTGGGTGCGGGACCTGAGTGATCATTGCTCGGAGCCGATCGGTTAGAATTGCCCTCGATGGCCCGTTTGGAACTCCACGAACTCAAGACTGACAAACGAGCCGGTGAGCTGGCCGCCCTGCTATCGCGACTCCATGCATCGCGCGAGAGGCTGGTGGTGTGGGTGGCTGATGAGGGCCGCCGCCAGATTCTCGATGACTACCTGTGGACCTTCCAGAAGCTCGCATTTCTGCCTCACGCACTTTGGGCCCCGGAGCTGGGCGAGGTCGAGGAACCGGTTGTCCTGGTCGGTGAACCGATGAATCCCAACGGTGCCTCGATTCTCGTGGTCGGCGATGACCCGCCGCCCGGGGCATGGGCGGCGACCTTCGACGAGGTTCACGACCTGATCCCTCCGGGGGAGGCCGGTGAGCGGCGAACGGAGTTTTGGGAAAGGTGGAAGGCGGATCCGGAGACAGACGGCGAGATGTACGAACGCGAGTAGAGACTGCCTCTCCGGCACACAATCAATATTGAGATCAAAACGCAGGCATGGCGATGACCGGTGGTAGAATTCCACCTGTCATGACCCCGCAGTAGGCACCCGGTGAGTCAGTGTTCAAAAGGGGGAGCCTTGAGAAGCAACAAGGTCGGCATCGTCGGTCTCGGTCCTGTGGGTTCGATCCTCGGCGCGTACCTGGTGCGCAGCGGTATGAGGGTGTACGGCGTCGAGCAGGCCGCGGCCGCTACGGCGCCAAGGAGGTCGGGGAGGGTTCGATGGTGCCGGTGCTCGGCTCGATCGCCAGCGCCATCTACGACGCGATCGGTGTGCGCATGACCGAGCTGCCCATCACGCCACAGAAGATCCTCGATGCGTTCAAGGAACAGCGCGGAAGCGGGGAGTAGGTGGGGCCCGATCGTGTTGCGGCGCCCTCGTTGGCGCAAGCCGATGACATCGAGAGTGAGAACTGGCACGATTGGGGCGGCACCGGGCCGACGCTTCACTTCGCCCACGCCAACGGCTTTCCCCCCGGCACCTACCGCAAGCTTCTTGAAGAGCTGGCTGTTGGTCACCACGTGGTTGCCATGGCAGCGAGGCCGCTATGGCGGGATGCGAGACCCCGGCCTCTCCGGAACTGGTCGGCCTTTGCCGAGGACCTGCGGACGGAGCTCGGGCGCCGCGACCTGCGCGGCATCGTTGGCGTCGGCCACAGTCTGGGCGCGGTCATCTCGCTGCTGGCCGCGGCCGGCGACCCGGGGCTGTTCTCGGCCGTGGTCGCGATCGACCCCCTCATCCTCACCGGCGTTCGTTCGATCTACTGGGGGGCCGTGAAGGCTCTCGGCCTGAGTGGGAGAATTGGCATCGTGCGCGGCGCCCGACGCCGGCGCGAGATGTGGTCGAACCGCACCGAGGTGCGGTCCAGCTACGCGAGCAAGAGGATCTTCGCTGGCTGGGAATCAGAGGTGCTCGATGACTATGTTGATGTGGGGATGGTTGAAGTGCCGCAGGGCGGGGTGCGCCTTCGTTTTCCGAAGGAGTGCGAGGCGAGGACCTTCTCGGCCGCGCCCCACAACCTGTGGCCGGAGCTCCGCAGAATTTCCGTGCCCACCCTCTTCGTGCAAGGTGAGCACAGCGACACCTTTGTCGACGCCGCGCGGACCAGGGTGGAGCGGGAGGTACCAGGATCCCGCACGACGGTTGTTCCAGACAGCTCGCACTTCGTGCCGATGGAGCGACCCGCAGAGTTGGCCCGCGTGATCAATGAATTCCTCGAAGAGGCAGCGCTATGATGACTTAACGTTCTAACGTTCAAACGTTTCAACGTTCAAACGTTTCGCCATCCGCCCCGAATGTGGCTGGGAACAGGTGGGAGGCCCAAGGTGAAGCTGGACCTTGAAGACGAAGGAGCGATCTTAACCGGTGGAAGCCTCGGCAATGGGCGGGCGGTCGCGCTCGAGCCGGCGCACGAGGGCGCAAATGTGGCCGTCAACTACCGGCGTCACCACGACGAGGCGATGGCCCTTGTGGCGGAGATCGAGGGAATGGACCGCAAGGGCCTCGCGGTCAAGGCCGACGTCTCGAGTTACTCCGACTCGGAGGCGATGGTGGCGAACCTGGTGGAGGCCTTTGGCCGCTAAGACATCTTGGTATGCAAAGCCGGCATCACCTGGGACGGCGTCATATGGAAGATGACCGAGTAACAGTGGGACGCGGTCATCGACGTCAACCTCAAGGGCTACTTCAACCACAACAAGACGGCGGCGCTTCACTTCAAGGACCGGAAGTACGGCAAGATCGTCAATATCTCCTCGATCAACGGCATCCGCGTCTATTACACCGTCGAGCAACCAGGCACCTCGTGGGGAAAGGCGCCCTGAGACCTTCACTCCGCCGGCGAGGGATCGAATGAACGCATTCCGGTGAGGTAGGCCCCGACCGCCAGGGTGTGCATGTCGTGGGTGCCCTCGTAGGTGTAGACTGACTCGATGTTCATCAGGTGGCGCATGATCGGGTATTCGTTGACGATGCCGTTGGCGCCGTGGATCTCCCGCGCCAGCTTGGCGCACTCGCGGGCGACCCAGCAGTTGTTACGCTTGGCCAACGAGACCGCCTCGTGACTCATGGTTCCGTTGTCTTTCATCCGGCCGAGCTGGAGTACGAGGAGCTGTCCTTTGACGATCTCGTTGAACATCCAGACCAGCCGCTGCTGGATGATCTGCTGCGCCGCGATCGGCCGACCGCCGAACTGAATGCGGTTCTTCGCATAGTCGAGCGCCGCCGTGAAGGTGGCCATCGCCGAGCCGATGACTCCCCACGCGATGCCGTAACGCGCCTGGGTGAGGCACATCAGCGGGTTCTTGAGGCCGGTGGTGCCAGGCATCAGGCTGTCGGCGGGCAGCCGACAGTCCTCGAACACCAGCTGCGAGGTCACCGAAGCTCGGAGGGAGTACTTGCCCTTGTGCTCGACCGTCGAAAAACCGGGGGTGCCCCGTTCGACCAGGAAGCCGCGGATGCCGTCGTCGGTGCGCGCCCAGACGACTGCGATATCGGCAATGCCACCGTTGGTGATCCAGGCCTTCTCGCCGTTGAGGATCCAATCGTCGCCGTCACGCTTGGCGCGGGTCCGCATGGCGCCCGGATTCGATCCGAAGTCGGGCTCGGTGAGACCGAAGCAGCCGACGGCCTTGCCCCTGCCGAGCAGCGGGATCCATCGGTCCTTCTGATCCTGGCTGCCCCACGAGAGGATGGGATACATCACCAGCGCCGATTGCACCGACATGAAGGATCGCAGTCCCGAGTCGCCGAACTCGAGCTCCTGGTTGATGAGGCCGTAGGAGACGCTATTGAGGCCCGGCAGGTCGTACTCGTCGAAGCTCGCGCCAAGAAGGTCGAGGTCGGCCATTTCGCCGACCAGGTGGCGTGGGAATTCACCCTCCCAAGCCCACTCCTCGATTTCGGGCATGACGCGGTCGCGCACCCACGCGTGCACTGAATCTCTGACCATCCGCTCCTCCTCGCTGAGGAGGTGATCGATGTGGTACAGATCGAGGTCCTCGAATCGGGTCATGGTGGGCCTCCCGTGTGCTCGGTGATTATACCCGCGGATACAGAGGCGGATTATTCTTCCGGAAGCGCGATGTCGAGCGCCTCAACCGCTGCGGTACGGGTGAAACGCCTCACGGCAAGTACCGCCTCGACCACCAGCCACAGCGCGATGAACGTGATCGCGCCGCCGACGAAGAGAAGCGTGTGGTTCCCGTCGCGCCAGAAGGAGAGAAGCTTCGTGGCCATGGCGATGAGGGTCGTGACCATCATGAAGACCATCGGCACCAGATATGGAAGGGCGAATCTCCGCCGCTGCAGCAGATAGAGGGAAACCGTCAGCAGAGCGAGACCGGCGAGGAGCTGGTTAGTCGAGCCGAAGAGCTGCCAAAGGACGAGACCTGCCGACCGTCCTTCGATGCGGTAAAAGGCAAAAAAGGAGATGGCGATCACTGCCAACGTCGACGAGAGGTAGCGGTTTCCGAGCGGCGCGAAACGGATCGAGGTCCCGATCTCCTCGATGTTGTAGCGCAGGAGCCTGGTGGCCGAGTCGAGAGTCGTGAGGGCGAAGCTCACGACGACAACCGCGATCAGAGTGCGGGCTGTCTGCTCGGGCAGCCCGACCGTTGAAACGAAGCGGGTCGAACCCTCGATGAATGCACTCATGCTGGAACCGAGCCCCTGGATCGAGTCCCAATTGGCGTAGTGGTGTCGCCAGGCGGTTGGTGACACGAAACCGGCTGTGCAGGCGAGGACTGCAGCGAGCCCAAGTAATGATTCGCCGATCATTGCGCCGTAGCCGATGGGACGGGCGTCTGGTTCGCGGTCGAGTTGCTTGGCAGTGGTGCCCGATGACACCAACGAGTGGAAGCCGGACGCCGCGCCACAGGCGATGACGATGAAGACGAACGGGTAGAGCGGTGGTGCGCCGACCGGGTGGGCATCGACCACGGGAGCGGCAAACTCCGGACGGAGGATAAAGAACCCGATGTAGGTCAAGCCGAGACCGACGTAGAGCAGGAGCGAATTGAGGAAATCGCGGGGTTGCAGCAGCGACCACACCGGAAGCACAGATGCGAGCCAGGCGTAGGCGAGGAGGATCCAGGTCCAGCCTTCCGAAGAAGCCCAGCGCACCGGCAGAGCGGGCGAGGCGATGACGACGACGAGGATCAAGACGAATGCCACCGTGATGAGGGGCATAAGCGCGAACCCGCGGCGGCGCACCGACCATCCGATAAGAACGGCGGCAACGAGGATCGCCGCCGAGGGCACCACCGATTCCGGGTAGTAGTCGGCCGAGAAAAGTAGACCAACAACGTAGGCGAAGACTCCCATCGCGAGGGCGATGGCAAAGAAGATGATAGCGTGCATCAGCGACATTGCACGCGGCCCCATCAAGTTTTCGGCGATAGAACCGATTGAGAGACCCTTCGCCCGTACCGAGATAACGAGGGCGCCGAAGTCGTGGACGCAGCCGATCAGGATCGAGCCGAGGACCACCCACAACATTGCGGGCAGCCAGCCCCACACCACCGCGATTGCCGGACCGAGCATCGGAGAGAGGCCCGTGATCGACGCGTAATGGTGGCCAAAAAGCACGATTGGGCGGGTCGGGACGTAGTCTATTCCGTCCTGCAGCGAGTGTGATGGGGTGACCGCATCCGCGCGCAAGGCGAAGATTTGTTGCGCCAGGAACCGCGAGTAGAGAAGATACCCTGCGAAATACAAAGCGAAACAGATCAGGACTACGAGGATCGATGTCATGCGCGCCATCTTACCCGCGTTTCTGTCCCGAGCCCGTCTTCGTATCCGCGCCCGTACCCGAAAGAACGACGCCCAGTCTCGATCTTCGGCCGCCGACGGATGCCATATCATCGGGCGAAGATAGTGACGAGGAGTGGCCTGACGATGAATCGTCGTAAAGAACACGAACCTCCGGCTGCCATCGCCGAGTGGGGTTGGCGTTATCACCACATGGGGATCCCCACGACCGAACGGCGTGCCGGGGAGGTGTTTCTCGAAGAGCTGCGGATGTACGTCTCCGGCTTCGACACCAGTCCGTTCGGCGTGGAATGGATGCGATTCGAACCCGGGAGTCCGGTCTCTGAGATTGTCCGCACAGTGCCCCACATCGCGTTCGAGGTCGATGACCTCGGTCGTGCGCTCGAAGGGAAAGAGTTGATTGGCGTCCCGTCATCGCCGATGGCGGGCGTCAGAGTCGCGATGATCCTCCACAACGGTATGCCGGTGGAGCTGATGGAGTTTGAACGGGCGTAGATCTATGCCTGATCGTATCCTGTGCCGGTCATTCTTCCTCGGTGGGCAGATTCCGTAACCATCGCCTGGCTCCTGCTTCCGACCTCACCGCCCCCGCGACCTGTGCTGCGGTGAGCGCGTTGACTGCCCGGCCGAGCT
>JAJDNM010000003.1 GCA_022340665.1 Acidobacteriota bacterium
GATGGTTTTACCAACCCGGGGGGAGACCCATATCCGGCAAGCTGAAATCGCAGACGCCGGTCGGGAAGATTTGTTCGAGGAGTAATTGATCCACGGGCGAGGGTGTCCACACGCCGTAGTCGCCGTCGGCGATTGCCTGGGCAACCGGCTTCAAGTGGCACTTGAAGATGCTGCCCTTGAACGGTCCGCCGGCCACTATTCGCGAGGTCCCGAAAATCTGGAAACTGGCGGTGCAAGCACCGGGTGACCCGCCGTCGAGAATCCCGCCCCAGACGTCGTCGCCGGCCGCAATCTCGTTACCAAGTGTGTCGAAGCAGCGATCGGTCGCTCGCGGCGGTTTGTTGCCGGCTACCCCTAGTCCGGGATTTTCGATGATGTTGGTCATCCACTCGTCCATGACCTCGAGCGCCTCCGGTGTCTGGTCGAACTGTGCACCGCCGACCGCATCGGTGAACCAGATCAGTTGGTTGCCGGAGTCGCCCCGGAAATCGCGAATGCGCTGGCGAGATGCGAAGCTCTGGTGGGAGTTGTGCATGTTGAGCTCGGCCTCGAGGTAGTGACGCCAGTCGATGATCGGGATGTCGATGTCACCCCGGAAGACCAGCCCGTCGGAATATGCGGCCTGCATGGCCTCGAGGTCGCCCTCGTGCCGGGGTGCGGGCGTGGCGCTCACGCTGAAAACCTGGTTGCGGTAGCTCCACGGATCCCAGTTGTTGAAGTCGATCACTCCGGGTGGGAAGAACGGGGAGCCTTCCTGCACCATGTCGGGCTCGTTTTTCCATCCACCGATAACGGCGTTGAGCTTGAGGAACTCCTGGGGTGTGATGTTCCCTACGGCCACGGCGCCCAACCCGTACTGCACGCCGACGTTGTCCCAGTAGTTTTGGGCAAAGCCGTCGGCGCCGACGCCGAAGAAGTTCACCAGATCGGCGAAGTGGGTCCACTGGATCGCCGCCACCGCCGATTGTGGCTCGTACAGTTCCATCCCGGGAGCAGAGCCATAGTTCGGGTTGAGGGCGAGCGGTGATAACCCTCGCCACCCGATCACACACTCACTGGCACCGGCTGACTGGGTGTACGGGTTCAACACGGTGTCGCTGGCGTTGAGGCCTTCGACCAGCGACCGGTTCGACCACGTCTGCCACCGCGGGTTGGCCCCGTCCAACACATCCATGTAGAACTCGAGCAGCTCGCAGTCGCCGATGTGCACCGCCTGGGTGACCATGTCGGGATAGCTGTATTGTGGGATGGCTGCGTCGATCAGGCCGGGGTGATTCTGGCCGTAGATGTACTGTTGGATCCCGCCGCCGGAACCACCCACCGACACCGTATAGATGGGCTCGTCGTAGAGCTCGACGAATCGCTCCTTGACCATCAGAGCAGTCTCGCCGCCGAGCACCAGGTTGTAGTGGGTGCCGGTCTTGTTTCCCGTGGAGTACAGCACTGCGTACCCCTGCGACAGGCCGGTATCGTAGAGCATCCTGCTGCCGCTCGGGCTGCCCTGATAGTGGCCGATCGCCACCCCTCCCTGGAAGTGGTAGATCACCTTGCCGTTCCACGCCGAAGTGTCCAGATCCTCGGGACCCTCATCCTCCGGCGCGAGCATGGCGATGCTGTAGAGGAATCGGTTGATGGTTCCCCTCTCCCAGCGAACGATGTAGTCGACAGTCAGTCCGTCCATGGTCGTTGTTTGTGCAATGTCGGCCGGTTTCGGTCCTCCGGGCTCGTAGGGCTTGAAACTGCCATCGGTCGATTTGTAGAGGTAGATCACGAGGGTGTCGGCGCTGCAGTTCTTGCTGTAGCCGATGATCTCGTCCGTGGGCAGGCCGAACGGATCGGTCGCGAAGACGGGGAAACCCTCGCTCGGGTGGTCGACCAGAGGCTGGCCGAGGCCATAGTCCTGGACGCTGCACATGAAAGGGTGCTGATGAGGGCCTGAAAAAACAGGACCGGTGATCGGATAATTCGTGAGCGTCAGAACGGCAGGATCTGGCAGGCCCTTTCCGTTTCCGTGCTGTTCGACAACCACTGAGTTTTCGCCGATAACAAGCCCGTCGATGACGCCGCTGAGGATGTTCGTACCCGGAATCTGCGTGAATCGGTCTGCCTGATTGACACCGTTCACCCAGACCTCAACCTGGTGCATGGGCACGACCTTTGGCACCACGACGTGAAGACGGGCGTCGCCATCGGTTACCTGGTCCGGTGCGCTGGAAACGACCTCGGCAACAAACGGTGGTTTTTCCTTGGCGAACGCCGGGCTCGTAGCTACAAGGCCGCAGACGAGTACCGCCGTCAACGATGTGCTGACCATCCGTAGACCTGTCATCGATACGGTATTCAGGACTCTTCTCTTGATCATGTGTCCATACCTCCTTTTCGGGTTCACTCATTAGCTGTCCGTCTGAAGATTGCGACTCGGTCTATGTTTGCGACATTATGCCACAACCGCACGAGGCCTGTGCGTTCCGTCGACCTCGGGATGTGTCGCCTGGCGACGGTAGAGGTGTCACCTGATGTGTACGCCGACAGGCTCTCCTGTTGTCGCGAGCCAGGCTGTGCCCTGGCACTCATCTTGCTCAATTTTCGGTTGAACCGGAAATGAGATTCAGGGGTTCGTGGGGGGACGAAATGAACGGACCGGTCATTTGTGCCGCACTGCTTGGGGCGTTGGCCTTTCTTCCCACAACGACGGGATTCGCCCAACAACCGGCTGGCGTTCGTGCTACGGGCGTACACACACCAACATATGGCCGCCGGGCAGACGGTGCGTACCACGCGCCTCAGGCGCCGAAAAGTCTGGACCGCAGGACTGCCGAGACCGAGGTTTCCAACGAGTCACGACCGGAAGGCACCGTCAAGAAACCTGAGAGATCGAGTGTCGAGAGAGAAATCGTCGCAGACATCCAAGCCAATATCGATGAGGAAGCCCTCTTGCTGCCGGTCGTGCACCCTGCCTTCTGGGCCATACACCCCGGCGGGATCACCCGTTTCCTGATTTCATCGCCGTTGCCGATCGACCCGGAACAGAAACTGGGTTCTTCCGAGTGCCAGGAGATACCCACCATGCAACATTGACACGCCGCTGACCGCGCCTCGAGACGGATGGTCCGGCAGTTGCCTGCCGGGTCTTTGGGAGGACCTCGGCGAGATCGAAGATCCGGTCGATCAGACCACGGTGCTGGTAACACGTGGCCCGGACCAAGCCTTGATCTCAGGGCGTGCCCGTCACTAGAGGTTTGTCCGGGTCTGCCGCCCATTCCTGGAGCGAGGCCGTGTAGACGGCGACGTTGGTGAATCCGAGTCGGGTCATGATGAAGGCGTCGGAAGATGCGGAGATTCCACCGCCGCAGTAGGTGATGATGCGGGCGTTGCGGTCGCCCACGAACAGCGCGGCCAGCTCGTTGCGCGGCCGGTAGCGGCCGGTTTCGTCGAGCAGTGACATGGCAGGGGTATTCGAGGCGCCGGGAATGTGGCCGGGCCGGGCGTAGAGCGCCATCTCGCCCCGGAAGTGGGCCTCGGGCATGGCGTCGATCAGCCGGACGGAGTCATCGTCGATGGCTGCGAGCACGTCGTTCCTGTCGGCGATCAGCTCCGGCCGGAGGGAAACGGTGAGCCGCTTCGGCGCCCGGGTGGCCGGCTCGGTTGATTGCGGGCGACCCTCGGCGGTCCAGGCGCCCCACCCGCCGTCGAGCACCGCTGCCCGGTCGAACCCGATCCAGCGCAACATCCACCACACCCTCGCGGCGAAGCCCGAGCCCATTCTGTCGTAGAGCACCACTCGGGAATCGTCGCCGACCCCCAGCGCACCAATGGCGGCGGCGAACTCTCCCGGAGTCGGCACGGCGAATTTCAGGGGGCTGTCGCGGTCGGCGAGTTCGCCCATGAGATCGGCAAACCCGGCCGACGGTATGTGGCCGCCGTCGTAGGCTGCGCGGCCGTTCACCGGCCGGAAGCCACCGTTTTCCTTCGGCTCGATGCTCACAGTGCAGTCGAGCACGACCAGGTCCGGATCGTTGAGGTGGTCGCTCAGCCACTCGGTGGTCACGAGGGAGTCGATGGACAGATCGGTCTGGGGCGTTGTGCTCGCGCATGCGGTTGTGAGTATCAGTACAGAGATGAGGGCGAGGAGTCTTGGTGCTCGACGATGGTCTTTCATGATCCCTCCTGTTTGCCGAAGGAAACATTCGGCCGATCGAATGTTTCGCAGATTGCTCGATCTCAAGTACGTTACCACGCGCCCCCCGCACGTGGTCGGGCGCCACCTTGACGATCGAATCTTCGAGGCGCGTCAGCGTACCGTTCCCCGTTTCATTTCGACGGCGGGCGGCAGTCGATGACGGTTTCCTACGTTGCCTTCTTCTTGCCGGCACCAGGCAATCGCTCTGCATCGCGCAACGCCCGGCGGAGCAGGAACTCCACCTGGGCGTTGGTGCTGCGCAGATCGTCCGCGGCCCACTTTTTGAGAGCTTCCAGGACCTTGGGGTCCAGCCGGAGGAGAAAGGCTTCCCGCTTGCTCACGTGTAGAGCGTGCCGGTGTTGACGACCGGCTGGGTGTGGCGATCGCTGCACAGCACCACCAGCAGGTTGGAGACCATGGCCGCGCGGCGCTCGTCGTCGAGGTCGATGATGTTCTTCTTCGACAGGTCGTCGAGTGCCATCTCGACCATCCCGACCGCGCCCTCGACGATCTTTTTACGTGCAGCGACGACCGCCTGCGCCTGCTGCCGTTGGAGCATGGCGGCCGCAATCTCGGGCGAGTAGGCGAGGTGGCTGATGCGGGCCTCGATGACTTCGACGCCGGCCTTGTCGAGGCGCTCCTGAATGTCGGACTCGAGCTGTTTGCAGATATCATCGGTGCTGCCGCGAAGGGAGATCTCGTCGTCGCTGCTGTCGTAGGGGTGGCGGCTCGCCATGTTGCGCAGAGCAGCCTCGCTCTGCACAGCGACGAAGTCCTCGAAGTCGTCGACCTCGAACAGGGCCTCGGCGGTGTTGACCACCCGCCAGACAACCACTGCGGAGATGTCGATCGGATTACCGTCACGGTCGTTGACCTTCGACGGCCGTCCGGAGGTCCTTGTCTTGGCCTTGATCACCTTGCCCTGGGGACCCTTCTCCTCTGGCTGGTGGATCGATCCGGTCTCGAAGTTGCGGATGCGCAACGAGATCCTTTTCTTTGTGAAGAACGGGTTGACCCAGAAGAACCCGGATTCGAGCACCGAGCCCTTGTACTTGCCGAAGAGCAGAAGGACGCGTCCCTGGTTGGGCGGGACGGCCATGAAACCGAAGATGCTGATGACGCCGAAAATCGTGATCATGATCCCGCCGATCATGAGCAGAAGGTGCTGACTGCCTCCGTAACTGCCAAGGGCGACGGCCTTGGAGATGATGAGCCAGGGCCCGCCGACGAGCATGCCCAGGGTCACGATGAGGGGAATCCAGCCGCTAACGGGTGAGTAGGTCTTTTCTGCAACCATCGTCGACCTCCTTTTATCATTATGATATCACTATGAAATCACTACGCGCAAGCTGTTCGTGTATTCCAGTTGGGCTGGAGGATGGCAGCCACAGCAGTTTGTCATTCCGAGAGAGGCTACGCTGTGGCCGAGTCGACTTGTTCCGGCGTAGAGCGGAGCGCGAAGCAGAAGCAATCTGTGACGCCTGTGGGAATTCTGAGCCGTTGAGGCGCGATGCGTAAAGAGGAGCGGCGGCAGAAATCCGCGTGGTCCGGGGCGATTCCGGGCTAAGATCGTCGACAGATACAGAATCTCAGCAGGTGGATGAAAATGGATCTGACACAGGGCCAGCGACTCGGGCACTATCGGATCGACGGCATGATCGGCCGGGGTGGGATGGGGTTCGTCTATAGCGCGACCGATATGCGGCTCGAGCGCGAGGTCGCGATCAAGGTCCTGCCGGCGGAGGTGACGGCCGACCCGGAACGCCGGCAGCGATTCCGGCAGGAAGCGATGCTTGCCGCGGCATTCAATCATCCCAACATCGCCACGGTGTACGACGTCGGCGAGCAGGAAGGGGTGACGTTCATCGTCATGGAGCTGGTGCGCGGCGAATCGCTGCGTCGACTAGTCCGCGCCGAGCCGCTGGGCATCGCCCGCGCGATCGACATCGCGACCGGGGTCGCGGCCGGTCTGGCGAAAGCGCATCGCGAGGGCGTGCTGCACCGCGACCTGAAACCGGACAACGTGGTGCTGACGGACGAAGGCGTGCCAAAGGTGCTCGATTTCGGTTTGGGCAAGCTGATCGGCGCCGCCGACCCGCAGGATGGCGGGCCGCTGACCGACGCGCCCACGGCCACCGTCCAGACTTCGCCATATATCACCCGCGATGGCCAGGTCATCGGAACCCTGGCCTACATGTCGCCAGAGCAGGTGCACGGCCGACCGGTCGATGCGCGCTCGGACGTGTTCTCGTTTGGGGTGCTGCTGTACGAGATGCTTTCCGGCACACGGCCGTTCGAGGGCGAGTCGAAACTCGACACGGCGACGGCGATCCTGCGGGACGAACCGGCGCCGCTCGATGAGCTGCGCCGGGACGTGCCGTCCGGGCTGCAGGCGATCCTCGCTTGCTGCCTCGAGAAGGCGCCAGAGAAACGCTTCTCGTCAGGAGAGGAACTGCACCAGGCCTTGATCGCGCTGAAGCGAGAGATCGAGGCGCCGGCCGCCGGCTTCGGATCGCTGCTGAGGCGTCCGACGATCCTCGGCGCGCTCGTGCTGATCGTCGTGCTGTTTGGAGCCGGGGCGGCCTGGCTGATCCACCGCAGCTCGCGTGTGTCCTGGGCCCGCAAACAGGCGCTGCCCGAGATCGAGCGGCTGTACAACTCGGGAGACCGCGATGGCGCGATGCGACTGGCCTACGAGGCGTCGACCATCATCCCCGATGATCCGTACCTGGTGCAGTTCTTCAATAGCAGCGTGATCCCGGTCTGGATCGACAGCCAACCGCCCGGTGCAACTGTCTACGTGAAGGGCTACAACCACCCCGAGCGAGAGTGGATCCGCCTCGGTGAAACGCCGCTCGAGAATGTCGCGATCGCCGTGCCTTCCCGATTTCGGATCGAAAAAGAGGGCTACGCCACCTTCGAGGGTGCGCCGTTCGGCGTCCGCCTGACCTTTCGTCTTTTCCGGGAAGGCGAGATCCCGCCTGGGATGGTCCATGTGCCGGGCGGCACCGCCGCGTTCGGCGCCGTCGAGTCGGTCGCCCTCGACGGGTTCTGGATCGACAAATACGAGGTAACCAACCGCGAGTACAAGGCTTTCGTGGATGACGGCGGCTATCGCGACGACCGGTACTGGACTCCTGAGGTCGACCGCAGCGCCTTCGTCGACACGACCGGACGTCCCGGTCCAGCAGATTGGAATCTCGGCAGTTACCCCGAAGGTGAGGACGACCTGCCGGTCGGCGGGTTGAGCTGGTTCGAGGCGTCGGCCTACGCGGCGTGGGCCGGCAAGAGCCTTCCGACCGTCTTCCACTGGCGTCTCGCGGCACAGCAGAGCATCTTCAGCGAGATCCTGTTGTGGAGCAACTTCGACACGAAAGGTCCGGCCGCGGTTGGGAGCTATGCAGGGATCGGGCCCAACGGTACCTACGACATGGCCGGCAACGTTCGGGAGTGGTGCATCAACCGCATCGGGGACCAGCGCTACATCCTGGGAGGCGCGTGGTCGGATCCGGATTACCTGTATCGCGGCTCCGATGCGACCGACCCCTTCAACCGGCTGCTACTCAACGGCTTCCGCTGCATGAAAAGCACCGAGCCGCCGCCAGACGAAGCGCTGGCCGCGATCGAGTATCCGGTTTACGACCACCGCCGGGACACCGTCATCGATGACGAGACCTTCGCCATGGTGCGGCGGAGCTTCGATTATGACGACCGCGATCTCGACGCCAGGGTCGAGTCGACCGATAAGCGCCCAGAGCACTGGCGGGACGAAGTCGTGTCCGTGCGCGCGGCCTACGGCGACGAGCGGCTGCCCATCCACCTCTACCTGCCGAAGAACGTCGAGCCGCCCTATCAGGCGGTGGTTTACTTCCCGCCGTCGAGCGCTCGCTACCTCAGGGACGGTATGCGCCCCAGCTTTCCCTTCGCCGGTTTCATCCCCAGGAGTGGTCGCGCGCTGATCTACCCGATTTACAAAGGCACGTATGAACGGCGTGTCGAGGCGCACGGGCCCAACGACAACCGGGACTGGACGATCCAGATCGGCAAGGACCTCAGGCGGACGATCGATTTCCTCGAGACCCGCGCGGACATCGACAGCGACAAGCTGGCCTTCTACGGATTGAGCTGGGGCGCCTACAACGGTCCGTTGCTGACCGCGATCGAACCGCGGTTCGCCGCGAGCATACTGGTCGCGGGCGGACTGTACCGTATTCCTGAGGGCTGGCCACCGGCCGATGTGCCGCAGAACTTCGCGCCCCGATCGACCCTGCCGACCTTGATGATCAACGGAAGGAAGGACTTCAGAGCTCCGGTCGAGACCAACATTCAGCCGATGTTCGACATGCTGGGAACGCCCGCCGCGCACAAGAAATTGGTCCTGCTCGACGGTGGCCACGTCCCTGCCTCGCCCAACGAGGTGATCCGCGAGGTGCTGGACTGGCTCGACCTGTATCTCGGACCGGTCGAGGCGGGAACTGGATCCGCCGCGACCTCGGGGAACTGACGCCCAGCCAACCTTTGATGTTTCGTGACAGATCCGGTTGGGTGGCTGGAACGACCCATAACGATGTCAATGCGAGCAAGGGTGACCTCTTTTGGCGTCCTACCCTGAAACGACGAGCGTCCCGCAGGCCGGACAGCGGTGGGCCGCCCGGCTGCGGATCCATGGCGTCGAGGCGACGGTACCGATGATGAAACGGGCGAAGCCGAAGACGAATGGAATCAGGCGCTGTCCTCCTGCGAGCTCGGTGTCTGACCACATGATCCCGGAGAAGTAGCCGATGAAGCCGGGCTCGAGGGTGCCGCCGCAATCGGGGCAACGCATGTCATGCACGTCCGACATGGCCTGGATCCTCCTGACAGTTACTACGGTTCTGGCGGCCATCGTATTCGAGTCCGGTTACCTCTGATCACAACCTGCCGTCACCAACCTGGTGCTGGACAAGCGCTGCGTCACCTGACACCCTGTTCGAAACCCAGGAGAGACGGGAGATCAGTATGGAGGTCGAGAAGACGCTGCACGAGGTGGGCGAGGGGGTCTTCGCCTACACGCAGCTTCCGGGGTCGTGGGGCTGGAGCAACGCCGGACTGATCGTGGATGGTGACCAGAGCCTGCTGGTTGACACGCTGTTCGATCGCCGGATCACGGGCGAGATGCTGGCCGAAATGCGGCGTGCCGCGCCGGCGGCCCGGCGCATCGGCACGGTGGTCAACACTCACGGCAACGGCGACCATTGCTACGGCAACGGAGAGATCCCGGGCGCGGAGATTATCGGCAGTCGCGGGTGCGTCGAGGACCTCGCCTCGGCCCCGCCGAGGCGGAACGCGACGCTGATGCGGGCGGCCAGGGTTGTCGAGGCGCTCGGGGGTGTGGGCCGACTGGCCGGGCGGGTTTGCGATTCGCTGGGCCTGAAGACGGTGGCCTGGCTGGTGGAGGCCACTCCACTTGCGCTGCCGCTCTTCGGGACCTTCGAGTTCAGCGGCAACGACCTGGTGCTGCCCACCCGCACCTTTGTCGACCGCTTGAGCCTGACGGTGGGGGACCGGCGGGTGGAGCTGATGGAGCTCGGACCGGCCCACACCCTCGGAGATACGGTGGTGTACCTGCCGGACGAGCGCGTCCTCTTCACCGGAGACCTTCTTTTCAAGGATGCGCACCCGTTGATCTGGCAGGGTCCGGTCTCGAACTGGATCCGTGCCTGCCACACTTTGCTCGAGCTCGAGATCGAGACGGTGGTGCCGGGCCACGGGCCGCTCACCGACCTCTCGGGCATCCGCGAGACGCTCGGCTATCTCGAGTGGCTGACCGACGAGACTCGCAAGTGCTACGAAGCGGGGCTCACCGTGGAGGAGGCAGCGCGGGAGATCTCGCACGAGGCCTACCGGGCCTGGCTCGACGCCGAGCGCGTCTACGTCAACGTCCACTCACTGTATCGGGAGTTCGCCGGGGAATCCGAGCTGCCCGAGATCCTCGAGCTCTTTGCCGGCATGGCGCGCCTGATGAGGGAGGACGCGAGACTGGCGCCACATTCCGATTCGTCGCAGTGACGGGTACCTCTAGAACTTCAAAGTGAACACCGTCGTGCCGCGGTAAAAGCTCTGATCCATCGGGCCCGACGGGCCCTTGTAGCGGTCCGGCACGGCATCCCAGCCTTCGTAGACGCTGCCGGCGATGAAGATTCGCTGCTTCTCGGGCAGGATCTCGGGCTCTTTACCGAAGACGTCGTAAATCGAGCCGGGCGGTGTCTGGCCGACTGTGTCACCGAGGCTCACCAGCTCGTCGAGGCCGTCGCCGTCGACGTCTGCACGGATCCAGGTCACCTGAAGCGCGGCGGCATAGGTGCCGTCCGCGAGCATGGCCTTGATCTCTCTGTTGAAGGAGTCGATGATCTCGCGCGCCCCGGGTAGGTCGCGTCGGAGAGCGAAGTGCAGAGTCCTGCGGCCCAGTGGATGCGTGCCGATCTCGAGGTTGGCGGCCACCTCGTCCGGTTGGTTGGTCACCAGGTAGCGCACCACCAGCTGGTCCACCAGCATGTACTCCACCTCACCCGCCAGCAGCTTGTTGAGGCTGTCCTGGTCGTTGCGGGAGTTGATGAAATAGACGCCAACCGCGTTCTCGATCTCCTGGCCGTAGGCGTAGCGGCCCACCGCCGCAACCCTCCGGCCCGCGAGGTCGGACATCTTGGTGGCCGACACATCGCTTCCGCGGCGGCCGACGAGCACCAGCCGGTTCTCCATATAGGCGTCGGAGAAGAGGAGGTCCCGTGCCCGTTTTTCCGTGCGCCACATGGCGGGGCTGCCATCGAACCGGGCCTGGCGGATGCCGTTCTCCACATCCTTCCAGTCGACGATGGTGGTGGTGGCTTTGATGCCGGCCCGTTCGAGCGCCGTTTCCACGATCTCCACGGCGACCCGCTGGCGGTCGGCGCTGTCGGTGAAGGGCGGCCAGATGTCGGAGGCCAAGCGAAGCTCCCGGGGCTCCTCGGCCGCCACCAGGGCTGGGAGCAGGACCAGCGACAGCGCCATGGTGAGTCGCCTTCGTGGGAGAGACCTTGTTGATCCGGACGTACGCATGAATCGTTTCCTTTCGCGGCGCGGGCGCCGCGTCTTGTATCGCTGCTCTACATCAGACAACAATCTTCGAACGGATTGTATTACCGCGGCTGATCGATGACCAAGCGACACTTCCCTTACGGGCTGAGCCTCACTCGTGCGCTCCGACCGGCCTGCGATGCTCGACCGGACACTCGGTGGCGAGGAAATCCTGCATCGTGCCGACGAAGAACCCGGCAGAGTAAGAGATCTGCGTGTTGCCGTCGCTTCCTCCGTTGCGCTGGCTGTAATCGCCCCATATGTTACCCAACCGGGCGATCGGGGCGATGCCGTCAGCCGTTCGGCTGTAATAACCGCGCTGGATCAAACCGAGGTCAGCGGGTGGAGGGGTCGAGGTGTCGAGACGGCCGCTGGACGGGTACTCGAGGATCACGGCGTCGTGGTCTTCCCGAAGCGGTGGAGCCCCCTTCACGCCGTAATGAACGACAGCCCATCCCTGGAAGCCCGCGGGCACGATATGGCGCTCGGGGACCGTCGCCTCCATGCCGACCGCCTTCTGCACCCGGTACAGGCCTTCAGGGGCGATTGGTGACTGGAAAAAGAGGAAGACGGCGGCGCCGATCACCAGCGCGACGGCGACGATCACGGCAAGCAGGCGTCCGATGCTCGTCATGTTTCCCCAAGAAATATACGAAAGGCGGGTGGGGAAGATTAATGAAGTCAGATCCCTGTTTCGGGGTGTCCGCGTGGTGAGTCGACCTCGTCCCGCAACGTCTTGACCACCTTGTAGACCTCGATGTGAGGTTCGCCTTCCGCCTGGTAGGCCTCTGCGATGGTCGCTCGAAGCTCGGAATCGCGGTATGCGGTGAACGCCTCCGGAGAATCCCAGAGATACAGGCCGGCGATCTCTCCGGTTATCGTGTTTTGGAGATAGTATTTCTGCTGCAGCCCGGACAGCGCTTCGAATTCCGGTGCCCGTTCTTCGACGATCTTCATGATCTCATCAAACGGCAGCTTTGATTTGAAGCGAACAAGGAGCGTTACCGCTGGATTGCCCATCGTGATCCTCCGATCTATGGATCAGGAACCTGGATGAGGCACAGAAGATTCCGCGTGCATTGGTGCCTCGGGGTGCTCCGTTGGCGAGCCGACAACCGAGGAATAGCCGAAGCGATGCGGCTCACGTCTCACACACCCGGGCGAGTTCAATACGCTTCGAATCCGCGCCCAAACCGACGGAATACTTTTTGCTCGCAGGGGTTTAGATCTTTCGTTGAGATGAATTCAGACAATCGATGAAGCTGCGCCACCGCAGTCGGTGGCGCGCCGGGGGAGTGGACATGATCGGCAGCAGTCTTTCGCATTACCGGGTGACCTCCAAATTGGGTGAAGGTGGCATGGGCGAGGTGTGGCGCGCAGAAGACACCAAGCTCGGCCGCGACGTGGCGCTCAAGATGTTGCCGGAGGTGTTTGCTCAAGATCCGGAGCGGCTGGCTCGCTTCGAGCGTGAGGCACGGGTCCTGGCATCGCTTTCTCACCCGAACGTTGCCGGAATTCACGGTCTCGAAGAGGTCGACGGCAAACGCTTCCTGGTGATGGAGCTGGTGGAAGGGGAGACGCTAGCGGAACGCATCCAGCAGGGTGCGATGCCGGTCGAAGAGGTGGTGCGCATCGCCTCGAAGATCGCCGAGGCGGTGGAGTCGGCGCACGAAAAGGGCGTCATCCACCGGGATCTCAAACCGGCGAACGTGAACCTCACACCGGATGGCAACGTCAAGGTGTTGGACTTCGGTCTGGCGAAGGCGTTGGCTCCGGATCCGATCTCGGGCGATGGGTTTGATCAGGACCTGTCGCTGTCGCCGACGATGACCAAGGCGATGACGGGGATGGGTGTCCTGCTGGGCACGGCGGGGTATATGAGCCCCGAGCAGGCCCGTGGCAAGCCGGTGGACCGGCGGGCCGACATCTGGGCATTCGGCTGCATCCTGTACGAGATGCTGGCCGGCCAGCGCTTGTTCACCGGTGAAACGGCGACCGATGTGATCGGCGCAGTTGTGCACAAGGAGCCGGACCTCGACGAGCTGTCGTCCGATGTGCCGTTGCGAATCAGGCGCTTGCTCGAGCGTTGTCTTCAAAAGGACGTGAATCGTCGTCTGCAATCGATTGGCGAAGCGCGGATCGCGCTGCAGGAATGGCTGGAAAATCCTGAGGAAGAACCTGTCAAGACCGAGGGTGGACGCCCGGGATGGCTGCCGTGGGCGGCCGCCGTGGCTGCGGGTGTGATCGGGCTTGCGGTGGGAGGCATTTTCCTTGGCTCGAGTGATCCGGAACCCCCCGCTGTGCAACGTTTCGTCGTCGAACTCGGTGATGAGCCGCCATTTACTGGTCGTGGAGCCGCCGTGGTTCCCTCGCCTGACGGACGCTTTCTCGCGTACGCCACCGCGGTATCCGGAGGGGGCTCCCTCTACCTTCGCCCGCTCGAAAGGATGGAGAGTCTGCAGGTGGCGACCGGGCAATCGCGTGAGTGGCCGCATAATGCATTTTTCTCTCCCGACAGCGATTGGCTCGGTTTTTTCACCGTCGCCGAGCTCAAGAAGGTGCCGGTGACAGGTGGTTCCCCGATCACGCTGGCCGAGGTCGATATGCCGCGCGGCGGCAGTTGGAGCGCGGACGGGCGAATCGTCTTCGCACCAGAGTCTACCGGCGGGCTGTCGATCGTGCCGGCAGCGGGCGGTGACGTCACACCGTTGACGACTGCGGAAGATGACAGCAGCTACGAGAGCCATCGGTATCCGCAATGGCTGCCCGGTGACACCGCGGTGCTGTTCACGAATGTGACCGCCGGGGGTACGCGCATCGAGATGGTCGACGTCAAAAATGGCGAGCGCAGCGTGATCCACGAGGGGGGCTTCTACGGTCGCTACGTCCCAACCGGACACGTGCTCTTCGTCGACGGTGACGCGGTCTTCGCGATGCCCTTCGACGCTGATCGACTCGAACGGACCGGCTCGCCGATGCCGGTGCTCGAGGGGGTTGCCTCGTTCCCGGCTGGCGGCCAGGCGCAGTATCACGTCTCCGACAACGGATTTCTCGTCTACCGGCCCGGCTCGGACGAGCTCGATCCGTTCCCGATCGCCTGGGCGGACCATAGCGGACGTCTCGAAACCCTGTGGGACGAGGAGGGCATCTACGGTTCGCCCCGACTCTCTCCGGACGGGCGCCGGCTTGCGGTCTCGGTCCAGCGTGGCGACGACTGGGACGTCTGGGTCTACGACATCGAGCGAGATGTCGGGACGCGTCTCACATTCGCCAATGGTTATGATGCCGACCCGGTGTGGTCGCCCGACGGTCGTTACGTGGCGTTCGCTTCGGATCGCGAAGACGGTCAGGTCGCGATGTACCGAACACGCAGCGATGGGACCGGTGAGGCGGAACGTTTGATCGAGCCGGGCAAGCTCGAGTTTCCGGCCCCTTTGAGCTGGTCTCCCGACGGTTCCGTCATACTGCTGACCTCGCCTGGAGCGAACGGCACGGACGACCTCTATTTCCTCGCTCTGGATGGGGACGGTGAGCCGGAGCCGTACCTGGCGTCGCCCTTCGACGAGGGTGATAGCCACTACTCGCCGGATGGGCGGTGGATCGTCTACCGCTCGAACGAGAGCGGCACCCCCGAGATCTATGTTCGCTCGACCGAGGGGCCGGGCAAATGGCAGATCTCGGACGGCGGAGGCTGGCAGCCGATGTGGTCGGGTGACGGCGCAACTTTGTTCTACCGCAGCCGCGAGGGGCTGAACGCTGTCGAGGTCAGTGCCGACGGTGAAGAGTTCCTCGCCGGTCGCCCCGAGTTTCTCTTTGGCGACATATTCGGCGGTCCTTCCGGCGTGAGGTTGCCGGGCTACCTCTTTTTCGACTATGACGTCAGCGCGGACGGCGAACATTTCGTCGTTTTCCCGCGCCGCACGGAACAGGAGGCCGGCTCCGCGACCGTTCACGTCGTCAACGGCTGGTTCGAAGAGCTCCGCCGTCTGACGTCGGTCGGCGCCAAGTAGGTTTTCCGGCCTCGAACCGGCGCCGTGCGTCCTCATTGACCCCGGAGGGCCTTGGCGATGGCGGTGCGATCGATATGTGGCGTACATCTGGGCGTTGCAAAGATGTCTTGCATGCGTTGCGCGATTCAGGCACTCTGAGTGAGCATCATGCTCGAAATTGTGCTCACGCTGGCTGCTCTCGCCATCGCCCTGATTCTGCGCGCAGAACCGCTGCGCCGTCTGCGGCCGCTCACCCTGCCGCTGATCCTCGTCGCTCTCGCCGCCTTTGCACACTTCATCGCCAAGTCCCTCGGGGTGGATGATGATGTCACGCGCTGGACGTCCGTCGCTCTTGTTTTAGCAATCGCCTTTCTCGTCGCTCGCGGCATATTGATGGTGATCTTCGATTGGATGCTGGTCCACCGCGCCGGCGTCGAGCCGCCTCGTCTCATGCGCGAGGTCGTCGCGTTGATCGTCTACCTGGTGCTGGCCGCGATCATCCTGCGCAGCATGGGCGTCGAGGTGACCGGTTTGATCGCGACCTCGGCAGTCATGACGGTGGTTGTCGGTCTCGCTCTGCAGCAGACACTCGGGAACCTCCTCGCTGGCCTCGCCCTGGTCTGGGAGCAACGCCTGAAGATCGGCACCTGGGTCGAGATGGACGGCATTCTGGGCCAGATCCAGCAGACCGGGTGGCGATCGATGATTCTCCGCACGCGGCTGCGGGAGCGGTTGCTGATCCCGAATTCGGACGTTGCTGCGGCGAGGATCAGGATCCTCGGCTCCGGTGAACAGCCGGTGGCGGTGCCGGTGCGTCTCGGCGTCGCCTACGGCGTACCGCCCGACGCGGCCAAGGAGGTCTTCCGCCGAGTGGCTGGAGGTATTCCCGGCGTGCTGTCGGAGCCGGCACCACGAATTCTGACCGTCGAATTCGCCGACAGCGCCGTGGTCTACGAGTGTCGTCTGTGGACACTCATCCCGTGGAGCCGGGAGGATCTGACGGATTTGTTTCTGACCCGCGCTCACGCCGCCTTGAACAGGGCCGGCATGGAGATTCCCTTTCCCCAGCGCACCCTCCACCGGGGGACACGGCCCGAGCCCCGTGACACGGTGGAGAGGCGCCGCCGCGCCCTCGCCGCCTGTGAGCTGTTCAGCGAGCTCTCCGATGAGGCGCTCGACAATCTTGCGCAAAGGTCCAGACTGTATCGCTTCGCTCCCGGCGAACCCGCAGTTCAAACCGGTGAGACCTCGGCCGCACTGTTTGCGATCGCCTCGGGCTCGGCTGCCGTCTCCCATAACGGGCGCAAGATCGCCACCCTCGAGGTGGGCGACTTCTTCGGCGAGACCGCGTTCCTTTCCGGGGAGCCTCGCACCGCAACCGTTCGCGCTGCCGGAGGCCCGATCGAGGTGGTGGAGATTGACGAGCCTTGTCTGAAAGCTTTGCTCGAGGATCACCCGGGCCTCGCCGACCATCTGGCGGAGAGAATGGCTGCCCGTCGGCTGGAGGCCGAGCAGCTGCGCGACGAGACCGGCGCGCTGATGTCCGAGGCCGGGCTGGTGTCGCAGCTCCGAAAGCGTCTCCTGCGATTCATCGGGCGGTAGAGGTGTTGGGCGCAGGCGTCTTGTCCATACATTGTTCTCGACAGAAGGTGGTAGGGGCGCCAACTTTGGCGCCCGAGGCAATCGCGGTCAGACGTGCGTTCAGGTCACCGTTGCCTACGCCGGGGGGGCCCCGAGGCATCGGGGCACTTCGGCAATGAAGAACCTGTCATCTTCTGGCACACAAGAGACCGTCCAGGCATTTTCGCTGGAAGGTCCAATCGACATGACATCCATATCGCTGAGTCCACCTATCTTCTCGGCCTCGATTCGCCACACATGACAACGTGATACCCGATACCCAGATGTGTGCTGGAACCAATGAATCAGAGATTCAATCATAATTTGATATTAGGTATTGATAGCAGTAATGATTCATGAGATAACCAACGAGCAACATATGTGGGCACCAAGTAAACAGAGGGGAGCGAATATGACCCTGCGAAAGATCTTTTTGGTAGCCGTCATCATCGGCCTTGGCGCTGCTGTATACGCGTGGTCGCCGGTCTCAGTCGTGGACGACCCGCTGGTGCGCATGCCGGGCACGCAGCCGGGTCAGGTGGCGCTGGAAAACCCGACCCGCTGCCTGAACTGCCACGCCGGCTATGATCCCGCAGTCGAACCGGGCTTCAACTGGAAGGGCTCGATGATGGCCCAGTCGGCCCGCGACTTCCTCTTCTGGTCGTGCATGACCGTCGCCGCCCAGGATTCGATCTGGGCCGTGGGCACTCCCAACGCCACCGACATCTGTGAGCGCTGCCATTTCCCCAAGGGCTGGCTGGAGGGCCGATCCGACCCCACCAATGCCTCGCTGATGACGGGTGCCGACTACGACGGCGTGCAGTGCGACTTCTGCCACCGAATGTGGGACCCGTTCTTCGAGACCACCTATGCGGGCACCCGCGAGGGCAGTGACTGGCCTGGATACTGGGATGAAACCAACGCCAGCAGCACCCCTTCTCAGTCGGCCGCAGACGCGACCTACACCGAAGACATGGTGACGTCGCAGACCATCGAGAACTTCAGCGGGGCGCCGTTTTTCGTCAGCAACCATCCAAGCTCGACCTACACCGAGAGCGGGTCAGGGCAGTATTTCGTCAGCCCCGATGCCGCCAAGCGGGCCTCCTTCGCCGATGCCAACGCCCGCCACCAGATGTTCTACAGCCGTTTTCACAAGAGCAAGTACATGTGCGCGACCTGCCACGACGTATCGAATCCGATTCTGGCCAACTTGGGCGCGGACGAAACTCAAGCGTTGCCGAGCGAGCTGAACTCAGCGTTTTCGTACTTCCACGTCGAACGCACCTTTTCGGAGTTCATGCTCTCGGCCTACGGACGAGGCGGGGCGGCCACGAACGCCGAATTCCAAGCTCAGGGCGCACCCGACATCACCCACGCCGCCAAGTGCCAGGACTGCCACATGCGGGACGTCACGGGCGCCGGCGCCGACAAGCGCGACGCGGTCGTCCGGCCTGGCGAGAGCGTCGAGCACCCCGACAGCGGCCAACCGCTGCACGACCTGACCGGCGGCAATGCGTGGGTTTCCTGGGTGCTGGCCAGCTCGGTTCCGGGGGCGGCCAACTACGACAGCTTCAACGATCAAAAGCTCAACCAGGGACCCGCGGCGCTGACCCTCGATCTCAGCCAGGGCGAGGGGATCGACCCGGAGGCCCTGCTTGCCGGCGTCGATCGGGCCAAGCAGCAGCTGTTGTTGGCGGCGACGATCAAAAACCTGAACTACGATGCAGACACCGGTGGGCTTTCCTTTGATATCCAAAACAACACAGGCCACAAGCTGATCTCCGGCTTCCCCGAAGGGCGGCGGATGTTCGTGAACATCAAGGCCTATACCGGAGGCAGCCTGATCTACGAGGTGAATCCGTACGATGGCGACGACCCAGGTGAAGAGAATGGCGCTCACACCCTGAAAGGTCTTCCCCATGCTCAGAGCAGCCCACCACTTGAGCCGCGCGAGTCTTACATTGATGAACTTGTATACGAGATGCATCCGACGAGCAACGCAGACGTACTCGACGCCAACGGATTCGGGCTTACCGGTGAGACGGAGACCTTCCACTTCGCGTTGGCGACGGGTCGATACAAGGACAACCGCATCCCGCCCAAGGGCTTCAATATCGGTGTGGCAGCCGATCGTCTGTCGGTTCCGGTGTGGCACGGCGCGGAAGATCTGAACTACTTCTCGAACGCCGAGTACGCAGGCGGTTACGACGGCGTATCGCTCGCGGATATTATCCCGGCGCGGGCGGACTATGTCGAGGTCAACCTCTTCTACCAGACCACCAGCCGCGAGTACATCGAGTTCCTGCGGGACGAGATTAACGGCACGAGCAATTTGACTCTCCCAGACCCCGACGAAAACACCGTTGTCAACGAGGCCTACGTCATTCAGAGCGATCCTTTCTTCAACCAGCTCAGGGCGTGGGGTGACACCATCTGGGATCTCTGGACCCACAACATCAACGTGGACGGTGCGGCGCCGATCTTGATGGCACAGGCGACGCACGGAACGACGACCGGTTGTTCTATCAGCGCACCAATTCTGAACTCGGCTACGCCGGGACACACCGAGGTGGCCCTCGAGTGGTTGGCTGTAGGGGGTGCGACTGGCTACAAGGTCTACTACGACCAGGCCGGCAAGGCACAGCTCGTGGCCGACGTGGGCAACACGACAACCTACCTCGACAGCGGCCTCACAAACGGCGTTGAGTACTGCTACGAGGTCACCGCCTACGACGCCACCTGCGAGTCCGGCTACAGCAACATCCTCTGCGCCACCCCGAATAATCAGGGGCAAACAAACCCGCTGGTTGGCGTGGCCCAGATGGACACCGGGATTTACACCGGTAAGGGCAAGAACCAGACTTACGCCTCTGAAACGAACTTCAACGCCGGGGACACGGTGGTCGTCCGTGCGCGTGTTCTGGACGAAAACGGCGGC
>JAJDNM010000004.1 GCA_022340665.1 Acidobacteriota bacterium
CTGAATCCGTGACGGATCAGCGAGAGGACCACGTCTCTCACGACCGTGATCAAGGTCGTTGGCCGGAGTGTCACCGATCCCGGGAAATGCATGTGATGTTCGGACATGCCGACCGTCAAGGTGGGTCCGACAACCGCATCGGCCAGCTCGCCCGCCCTCCAGGCGAGAGTTTCCGCACATATGGCGTCGGTTCCGATCAGTCCGGTGGGGCCGTGCTGTTCGGTCGCGCCGATTGGGATGATGACGCCCTGCGAATTCTTCAGGTACTCCTCGACTTCGGGCCAGGTCATGAGCTGGAGTCGCATTGTGTCCCTCCGGCGAGAGTCTAACCTCTATCCGGCAGAATTTCAGAGCTCGCCGAGACCTTCCATCACGATCTCTTCGAGTGCGTTCACGTCACGACGCTTGGCCGCGAGTTCATTCTCCAAATCAACGATCTGCCTTTCGACAAGCCAGATGCGTTCTTCGATCATGTCGATCTGAGCCTCGAACATGGTCTGCATCGAAGAGAGGTGCTCTCGCTCGGCGTCGGGGGTCGATTCACGGTTGGCGATGGCTTCGACACTTTCCTTTTCTGCCTCGAGCTGAGCGAGCTCTTCTTTGGCTGCCGCGACTCTGTCTCCGAGAGTCCTGATCCGCGCCTCGATCTCTCCGATCGCGTCGGATCGCAGCTGGAGCGCAAGGACGGCAACCTGAAGGCGTTGGAGCTGTTGCTCCTGCTCCCGCTGAGAGACGAGCTTTCTGAGAAGAATGACGACTTCTCCAGAGCGAAGCCCGAGAGCGTGGAGCTCCTGTTCGACGGTTCCCGGATCTGTCTGTCGCGCCACCCCGGGGGATGACAGACCCAGCAACAACGAAAAGGCGATCAGCAGGACCTTGCGAGACGTGCTCATGGGAATCCTCCGTTTGACCATACTGTAGGACATTGAGGAAAATTCGGGATCAGCGGTGCCGGATTTCCATGAAGTATGCGGAGGGTCGGGAGCGGGCATCAGTTTCTGCGTGCCAATCCGCAAGATGTAGAGTAGTTCAATGGCCACCTGGGCGATTGGCGATGTTCACGGATGCTGGCTGACCCTGCAGAAGCTGCTCGAAAGCATTCAATGGAAGCCGAATGTCGATTCTCTGTGGTTGGTCGGCGACCTTGTCAATCGCGGACCGTCCTCCCTCGAGGTGCTTCGTTGGGCGCGCGAAAACAGCGAGCGGTTGGTGGTCGTGCTCGGAAATCACGATCTTCATCTGCTCGCCCGGTCGCTTGGAGCAGCGAAGAAGAGAGAAGAAGACACGCTTGACGAAATCCTCGAGGCGTCCGATCGAGATCAACTTCTGAATTGGCTGAGGACACGGCCCTTGCTTCACCGCTTCGGACCGTATGTGATGGTGCATGCCGGTCTCGCTCCGGACTGGAATATCTCGCTCGCAACCGGCCTCGCGGAGAAGCTCTCGAAGAAAATTTCTGGCCCGCAGGGCGACGAAATGATCAAAATTCTCTATGCAAAACGAAAGACCGCCTGGGACGTCGACTTGCGTGGCGATGACCAGTTGGCTGCAGCAGCTGCGCATTTCACCCGGATGAGGATGGTGGATGCTGACGGCCGAGCCCGGCTCGACTATGCCGGTCCGCCGGGAGTTGCGCCCGAAGGTTGGCGACCCTGGTTTGCGAGGTCAGCGGCTCGCAGCCAGGGATACCGACTGCTTTTCGGACACTGGGCACAGTTCGGTTTCTACCGTGCCCGCGACGCGGTCTGTCTGGACTCCGGATGTGTGTACGGTGGGAGGTTGACGGCCCTCTGCCTCAACGACGGATCTGTTGTTCAGGAAGATTCCATCGACACTGCCGTCAAACCCGGCCCGGAGGTGACGGATTGAAGACATTGCTGGTGATGCGACATGCCAAGTCCGACTGGGGCGCCACCTTCAGCAGCGATCGCGAGCGGCCGCTTTCCCGAAGAGGAATCAATGCCGCACGTCGCGTTGGGCGTTTTCTGTCCGACGCCGGGACAACGCCCGACTTGGTCTTGAGCTCGACGGCAGTTCGAGCTTTGACCACTGCGGAGCTCGCGGCGGATGCGGGCGACTGGGATTGCGAGATCCTCACCAGCGAAAATCTGTACGCATCCGATCCTGAGACCGTGCTCGGAGAGGTCCACGGCGTCGACAACGGTGTCGAGCGCCTTCTGATCGCGGGCCACGAGCCGACGTGGTCGACCCTCGTCACATGGCTGATCGGTGGTGGCAGGGTGCGGATGCCGACGGCCGCTGTCGCGTGCCTCGATTTGCCGCATGGGGAATGGACCGATCTCGCTCCCGCGACGTGTGTGCTGCGGTGGTTCGTCATCCCGAGAGCATTGAATTAGAAGTGTGAATCCGCCGTTCCCGGCTTCTCTCCGTGTCTTGACTCATCTGTCGCCCTGCCTGTCAGATAGGGGGTAGAATGGCCACATCGCGATGGTGAACGCAAAGAAAAACAGCACACCGAATTCCACGACTGGCGGCGCGGCATTTCCGTTGCAGGTGGCGTGCATCGACATGGGATCGAACGCCATCCGCTTCCTCGCCGTCGAGTTCAGTGACGAAAACGAATACACGACCCTTGCCGCCGAACGACGTCCTGTGCGCCTGGGCCACAGCGTGTTCCTATCAGGCGTTCTTGATTCCAAGGCGATGGACGATGCGGTCGAAACGGTGGCCGATTTCGAGCGCCAGATGAGGGATCTCGGCACCGCAGAATACCGGGCGGTGGCAACCAGCGCCGTTCGCGAGGCCAAGAACCGGGACGCATTCATCAGGCGCGTGAAGAAGGAAGCCGGTATCCGGCTCGAAGCCATCAGCGGGTCGGAAGAGGCCCGGCTCGTGCATCTGGCGGTCTCGAAAAGAATCCCGCTCGGCAGCCGCAAGTGGCTTCTAGTCGACCTCGGTGGCGGCAGCGTGGAGGTATCGCTGGTCGATGAGCACGGTGCCTATTGGAGCGAATCCCACACCATGGGCTCGGTTCGTCTGCTCGAGGAGTTGACCGAGGCCGGGACAGATCCCGGACGATTCCGCCGGCTGCTCGCGGAGTACGTATCGGTGCTCAGAGTGCCGGCCCTTCCAGACGACCAGCAGGTGTCCGGGTACATCGCAACCGGCGGAAACATCGAGACGCTCGCCAAGCTCGGGGGCTTGCCCGACGAAGAGGGGGTCATTCGCCTGCCGGTCGAAACCCTGAAAACATTGATCGAACAGTTGGCTCGACTGTCCTATCACCAGCGGGTCGAAGAGCTCGGCCTCCGGGATGATCGCGCGGATGTGATCTTGCCGGCCGCAATGGTCTACGAGAGGCTCGCTGAGCTGTGCCGGGCGAGCGAAATTATCGTTCCGAACGTCGGCATCAAGGAGGGAGTCGTCTACGATCTCGCGAGCCAGCTGACGCAGAAGAGAGATCATGAAGACCGCCAGGAGCGGGAGATCCTGAGCAGCGCCGCTGCCTTGGGCCGCAAGTATCTCTTTGACGAGACCCATGCACGGCACGTGACCTCATTGGCGGCTTCCCTCTTCGATCAGCTCAAACCGCTACATGCCCTCGACGATGCAGATCGCAAGATCCTGTTGGCGGCTGCCATGCTGAGCAACATCGGCCAGTTCGTCGGCTACAAAGGCCACCACAAGCATTCGCTCTATCTCATCTCCAACTCCGAGTTGCCGAACTTCAGCCAAAACGAGATGTCGATGGTTGCAAACGTTGCGCGTTACCATCGCAAGGCTCACCCGAGACCCCACCATCATGATTTCGTGTCGCTCTCCGAGGAGGATCAGGACCGGGTCACGAAGCTGGCCTCGATCTTGCGGATTGCCGACTCGCTCGACCGTGAGCACACACAGCGGGTCAAGGGTGTGACGGTCAAAATGACTGACGATGACGTTGCTCTGTGGCTCGACGGAACAGCAGGTGTCCTGCTCGAAGGCTGGTCCCTCAAAAAAAAGGCCAACCTTTTCAGCGAGGTATTCGACCGCAGCGTAGGCCTCAGGTTCTTGGGTGAGGAGCAGCCGATCGAGGCGGAAGAGGTGGTATGACGGAGCGGCATCGCTGTGGATGGTGCGGGGATGACGCGCTCTACGTTGCCTACCACGACGACGAATGGGGGGTGCCGATTTACGACGATCGGAAGCTCTTCGAATTCCTGATACTGGAGGGAGCGCAGGCGGGTCTGAGCTGGTCGACGATTCTCAGGAAGCGGGAAGGTTACCGCCGTGCATTCGCCGACTTCGATTCGTCAAAGGTCGCTCGCTATGGAGAGAAGGAGATTGCGGGCCTCCTGAACGATCCCGAGATCGTCCGCAACCGACTGAAGGTCAGATCGGCGGTGACGAACGCACAGGCGTTCCTCGATGTTCAGCACGAGTGGGGGAGCTTTTCGAAATACATCTGGTCTTTCGTCGATGGTCGGGCGATTCAGAATGCCTGGCGTTCAATGTCAGAGATCCCTGCCACGACGCCGCTCGCAGAGAAGATTTCGAAGGACCTCAAGGCGCGGCGCTTCCGATTTGTCGGGCCGACGATTGTGTATGCACACATGCAGGCGACCGGCATGGTCAATGATCACCTGGTCGATTGTTTCCGCTATCCGGAGGTCATGGCGCTCGGCAAGAGCCCCTGACGCCCTCAGATATTCCACACATCCTCTCCGAGAAGCAGAGGCGAAAAGGGGAAAAGGAGAGGCACCCGATCTCAGTCCACTCTGCCCCTTTTCCAGTCTCAGGAGGCGGAGTGCGATGAATCTACGGATCTACAGGGTGGTCGGGTGGGAGATGACCGAGCATGATCATCTTGCGGGTGAAAGCGCGCTCCCGCTGTGCGGCGAGGTCCTTCCACTTCAAGCGCAACGCCTCGACCTCGGATTCCAATCGAGAGCGTTCGTCCGGCCCAGCCGTGGCCATCTTTTCCCTGATCTGGGCGGACTGCTCTCGCAACGAGCGCATGCCGGCCAACAACGCCGCTTCTTCATTCGAGATGTAGATCTTGGGCGAGCAAGAAGGCGCCTCGTCTGCGACGTCACTCTGCACGACCGGTAGAACACGATCATCATCACACATGGTGTCATTCTACCGTGTTAGCCTTCGAAGATGGGAGCTACGATCAACCCGGTTTCGGTACCCGGGGTTCGGTATTCAGAGCACAGATTACAGGTCGAGAGCGGCGTCAGGCTCTTGCTGTACGAGTGGCAGCCGAAGGTCGACACCCGTGCGGAGCCAGTTTTCTTCGTCGCCGGTTGGATCTCCCTCGTCACCGGCTGGGTCCCGCTTCTGAACGACCTCGTGCGGTCGCGGCCGGTCTACTATCTCGAAACACGGGAAAAAGAATCGGCAGAGATCTCGCCGCAACTGATGCAGGCGGAGAGCTTCTCGATACCTCGACTCGCCGACGACCTGATCGAAGTATCGGCGCAACTCGGGCTCGACAACAATCGCACTGTGCTGTTCGGCAGCTCGATGGGGTCGAACGCGATTCTCGAGGCTCTCAAAGGAGAGCGGTTGGTCGCGAAGGCGGCCTTCCTGATCGGACCCAACGTGGAGTTTCATTTCCCCTGGTGGGGCCGCCCCCTGGTACATCTGCCGCCGTGGGTTTACAACGCGGCAAAACCATTTGTCCTGTGGTACTTGCGCACCTTCCGCGTCAACACGCAAGAAGACCCAGAACAGATGGCCCGCTACGTTCGGACCATCCGGGCGGCTGACCCCCGGCGTATCATGGCGTCGGCCCAGGCGGTCATCAATTACGACGCGATGCCGGGGCTCGAAACCATCGTAGCGCCGGTTGCGGTCGCCTATGCGCCGTCCGACACTCTCCACGGCGAAGAGGAGGTCCAACGCATTGTCGACGCGATGCCGAACGGCGTCGCGGTTCGCTGCCCATCCAATACCTATATGCACACCGCCGAGGTCGTGGCCGACCTCGAACGATTTCTTTCCGGGCTCGATTCGGATACGGAGTCACCATGACGCGTAAGGGGTTCCCACGTTGGTTGAAGATTCTGAGCCTCGTCACCGCCATCCTTCTGGTCGCGATTCTCGCCCTGCTGATCGGAACCGGATGGTACGTCAAGCACCAGATGCTGGATTCTGGCGGGAAGCTCTTACCGTCGATGGCGGCCTACGACGTCAGGCACTACGATCTTGCTGTTCGCGTAGAGCCGAACGAGCGGCGGATCAGCGGTGTGAACACCATTTCGGTAGTGGTCCTCGAGCCGATCGGGACGTTCGAGATCAATCTCGACGGGCGCCTGAAAGTGAGCGACGTCAGTTCGGATGGCACGTCGTGCGACTATCACCACGATAACGGCCTGATCTCGGTCGAGTTGCCGCGGCCGTGGGCGGCGGGAGATCGGCGGAGTGTGACCATCCGCTACAGTGGCGAGCCCAAGGTCGCGTTGCGCCCACCGTGGATCGACGGTTTCGTCTGGTCGGAAACTCCGTCCGGAGCGCCCTGGATCGGCGTTACCGGGCAGGGGGACGGCGGTGACAACTGGTGGCCGTGCAAGGACCACCCCTCCGATGAGCCGGACGAGGGTATGGATATCGCGCTCACGGTGCCCGCGGACCTGGTCGGTTTGTCGAATGGGCGGTTGATCGAGAAGGTCCAAAACGACGATGGCACGATCACCACCAAGTGGCGTGTGAGCTATCCGATCAACAACTACCTGGTGACCGTCAACATCGCCCCGTACGTCAGGATTGAGGAGCGGTACCACGGGATCGACGGTACGCTCGACGAACCACTGGTCTTCTGGGCGCTTCCGGAGTACGAGCAGTACGCCCGGAACATGTGGAAGCAGATGCCGAGAATTCTCGAGGTTCTTGGCCGCCGTTTCGGTGAGTACCCGTTTTTCAACGACAAGTTCGCGGTGGCCCACGCACCCTATTACGGCATGGAACACCAGACGTTGGTGGCGTATGGCGCACTTTTCACCGACAACGACTTTGGCTTCGACGATCTTCTGCTGCACGAGGTGGCGCATGAGTGGTGGGGCAACAAGATAACTGTCTCTGACTGGGCCGACTTCTGGATTCAGGAAGGCTTCGCAACATATGCAGAGGCGATCTTCGTGCTCGATACGCTCGGCGAGAAACGGTACCTCGATTACATGGCTCGCATTCGGCAAAGAATAGAAAACGACCAACCCATTGTGCGCGGGAAGGATTTGACATCGTCCGAAGCCTACACGGGCGATATCTACTTCAAGGGCGCGTGGGTTCTGCACACGATGCGCTGGTTGCTTGGGGACGAGGATTTCTTCGAGATCATCTGGCGTTTCGCCAACGACCCCGAATACGCATACGGGCTGGTCACCACCGGGGATCTCGTCGACCTTACCGCCGAAGTCAGCGGGCGCGATATGGACTGGTTCTGGCAGAGATATGTCTATCGGGCCGAGGAACCGCGGTGGTGGCTCCAGCGAAAGCCAGAGGGGGACCGCGAGCGGATCACAATCTCGTGGGACGACTCGAGCTTCGAAATGCCGCTGCCGGTGCGAGTGGCGGACGACATCTTGCGTCTCGAGATGCCGGGCGGCCGCGGATCGTTCCTGGTCGAGAGCGGAAGCCAGGTGGAGGTCGACCCTCTAGGTCAGGTTCTCGCCACAACTCGGGATTGACGCTCGGGCTTGCCGGGTTCACCCAACCCAGGCGCCAACCACGAGACACCAATCTGCGCCAGGACACGGGCGCTCCTTGTCGTTGTCAGGTCGAACATGCGCGGGGAACTGTCCACAGCAGGCAACTGCCCTCGGATCGGTTTCGGCTCGATGGTTCCGTTTGATGAGAGGATCACCTCGATGACCAGAATCGAAAAAGGCTCGTTTCATAGACGGTCGGTAAACGCGTCCGATCACGTTGGCCGCGCGCGGCGAGAGAAGACGACCACGAAGACACACAGCGCGACCAGAGCGATCGTGCCGATGATCTCACCGGGGAGGCCCTCGAACGCCTGATCTGACAACAGGTAGACGGCCTCCTTGGCCGCGGTTGAACCGGTGACCTGCTTGATGATGGCGCTCGCAATCGCGTCGAAGGCGCCCATGATGGCCCCTCCGGCGATCAACCCGGATGCCACCAGAACACCTCGGTCGGTCCGGGCCTTGACGTCCTCATCAGAATCGCCGGGTCGTTTTCGGGCGACCATCCACGACAGGATGCCGCCGAGGAGCACGGGGGTGTTGAGCTCCATCGGGAGATACATGCCGAGTGCGAACGCCAGCGGGGGTATCCCGGCCATACGCAAGATCAACGCGAGCAGCACGCCGAGCGCGAAGAGGTACCACTGGAGGGGAGCCGTCTGGGCGCCGAAGATGCCGACCAGAATCTCCTTCATCGCTGACGCCTGGGGTGCGGGAATCGAAGCGGTGCCGAAGCCCTGACCCGGATCGGCCTGGGCCATCACCCACATCATGATGCCGCAGAAAATGGCAGCCACCGCCGTGCCGACGAACTTCAACGCGAGCTGGCGCGCCGGGGTGGCTCCGATCCAATGGCCGACCTTGAGGTCCGAGGCGAGCGCACCAGAGGCTGCCAGGGCAGTGCAAACCACTCCACCGACCATCATTGTCACGAACATGCCGTTGCCTCCGGAGAGGCCCATCTTCAACATCACGAAACCGGTCACAATCAGAGTGAGCATGGTCATCCCTGAAACAGGGTTGGTGCCGACAATCGCGATCGCCCTCGCCGCGACCGGCGCGAAGAGAAATGCGATCAGCATCACCAGTGCGGTCGCGACTGCGGCATACACGAACGAGCCGCCGATACCGATGCCGAACGAAAAGAAGAGGAAAGCGGCCAGGGCGAACACGACCAGCCCGACAATCGTGAAGCTGCCGGGAAGCGAGCGGTCGACTCGTGGCACCTCGGTGATTTCGCGCTGGTCCTGGTGGCTCATGCCGACGATGTTGGCGCCGATCGAGCGAACCATCGAAGGCAGGGACGAGAGGATCCCGAGGATGCCTGCACCGGCGATGCCGCCGACTCCGACGATACGGACGTAGAACCTGAAGACCTCGTCGATGGACATCTCGGATATCGGTATGTTTCCCGGCGGCAGGATTCCGGGCGCGTGAGCCCCTATCGCGTGGACCAGTGGTACGAGGACGAAATAGGACAAGAACGACCCCGCGCAGATAATCGCCGCGTAACGGATGCCTACGATGTAACCAATTCCGATGATGGCTGCATTGTTGAGGATACGCAGCGTCATGAATTGTCGGTCGAGAAATTGACCGAGGCCGACCGCTCGGAAGCTGAGCATCTCCGCCCAGGCATGGAATGTCGTGGCGAGCCCGTCGTAGATCGCCCCGAGAGCGGCGGCCAGCGCGAGGATTTTGGCTTGGCCGCCGGCGCTCTCGCCGGAAATCAGGATCTCGGTGGTGGCAGTCCCTTCCGGCCAGGGAAGCTGGCCGTGGAGCTCCACCATGAAGTGGTAGCGGAGCGGTATCAGGAATAGGATCCCCAGACATCCGCCGAGGAACGAGACGATGATCACCTGAAGCACCGTCGGTTCGGCGACGCCGGAGCCCGGCTCTGCGGCGAGCATGTAGAGGGCCGGGATGGTGAAGACGGCTCCGGCCACGACGTGCGACGAATTGGCGCCGATCGATTGGACGATGACGTTTTCGAGGATCGTGCTGCGCCGTGCGAACAGCGGCGACAGGCCGATGGCGAGAATCGCGATCGGTATCGCCGCCTCAATTCCCTGGCCGACACGAAGTGCGAGGTAGGCCGCCGCCATCGAGAACAGAGCGCAGAAGAACAGGCCCATCAGGACTGATCGACTCGTGACCTCGGGCACCCCGGTCTCGTCGGGGACCAGCGGCACGTAAACCTCTCCGGGTTCGAGCGGTCGGCGAGCGTTCTCGGGCAGGCCCTTGATGGTGGTCGGCTGTTCGTGCTCCATGCGATCTCCTCGCGTCACAAATCTTGGACGCCACAGTCTACACGGGTCGAGACAGGGAGGAGGTTGTCAGTGGTTTCTGAAGGTTTTCTTGTAACGCTTGCGACTTTCATCACTGGTGAAGCACTCGAAGCGTGCACCGAAGTCGACCCGAAGCTGCCGCTGCCGATGGGTCATTGTGGACTTCAACCGGTCGACCGCCGCGAGTGTTTTCTGAGCCGAGACCGAAGGGTGCGCGGATTGGCTCATGGCCTCTTCGATGAGCGCCAACTGAACCCGGGTGTCGTTGAACTCGCCGAGGATGTCCTGAAATTGCTTGAGGTCGTTGATGAAGCCGGCGACGGTGGTGGGTGGATAAAGATCGGAGAAGAACTCGAGCAGGTAACGGAGCTTCTTCCCGTCGATCCGAAGTCGGTGGAGGAGGGCGGCCGGCGAATCAGCTGAGGCGCCCGATCCCCGTTTCCGGATCCTCTTCGCGGCCCTGAGAATGCGGGGCCCAGCGACGTCAGTGACCCGCAAGGATGCGACGTGCGGCTGTTCCTCACCGACTCCGGGGACGGACTGGAGAAACCTGGCCCAATTTTCGAGGAATTCCCGGAAGGTGGCAGATCGAAGCTCGCTCGCCACCAGGAGCTGCTCCGTGCCGCGCCGATTCTCCAGGAACTGCTGAACAGGGGCGAGATCGAGTCGGTCGATTTCGAGCTGCTGCCGATAGCGATCCAGATCGAATGCAGCCACGTCCAGATCCCGGCATGGACCGGTGAGGGCACCGAGGCGTTTGAAATGGGGAGCGAACTCTCCCACCACCGGCTTCGGAATCACGCCCTTGATCTGCGACAGGAAGGTGCGGGTCCGGCGGTTGGCGACACGAAGATCATGTAGGTACTCGATGTCGGCGCCTTCGATCACGCCATCCACATTCGCCCGCAGCGCCTCGAGCAGGGCGGCGAGGATCTTCGACGCCGCCACGTCGGCGCGGTCTTCCGAGGAGAGGGCGTACGTCTTCTTCATCCTGCTGGGATCCGGCCGGGTGTGAGGAAAGTAAACCGGGCGCCGTGTCCGCGAGGTTCACAGGCGCCCGGTTCCGCTTCAGTGTCGTTACTTCTTCTTCGGTGCGGCCTTCTTCTTGGCGGCCGGTTTCTTCGCGGCGGTCTTCTTCTTCGGCGCAGCCTTCTTGGCGGCCGGCTTCTTCGCGGCGGTCTTCTTCTTCGGCGCGGCCTTCTTGGCGGCCGGTTTCTTCGCCGCGGTCTTCTTCTTCGGCGCGGCCTTCTTGGCAGCCGGCTTCTTCGCGGCGGTCTTCTTCTTCGGCGCGGCCTTCTTGGCAGCCGGTTTCTTCGCGGCGGTCTTCTTCTTCGGCGCAGCCTTCTTGGCGGCCGGCTTCTTCGCGGCGGTCTTCTTCTTCGGCGCAGCCTTCTTGGCGGCCGGTTTCTTCGCGGCGGTCTTCTTTTTCGGCGCGGCCTTTTTGGCAGCTGGCTTCTTCGCCGCGGTCTTCTTCTTCGCTACAGCTTTCTTGGCGGCGGGTTTCTTCGCCGCGGTCGTCTTCTTTGCCGCTGGTTTCTTCGCGGCAGGTTTCTTCGGTGCCGCTTTCTTCTTCGCTTGTGCCATCAGTTGAACTCCTTTTTTGGGTTGTTGCCAATCGGAAAATCTTTGTCGACTCCAAAAGAACCATTCCAACTTTATACAATTTTCACAATATTTGAATAAATTTCTTCACGGAAGTGTGAGCTCGCGAACGGTCGGGTTCGATATACTCGCGGGTTCATGAAGGCCAAGAAGGTATTGCAATGGGTTCAGCCAGAAAGAACAGAGCGGAGCTGACGCAGGAGTCACCGGAAGCGTTCATCAATCGAGAAGTGAGCTGGCTCCGGTTTGCGGGTCGGGTTCTCGATCTTGCGGAGGACTCCGAGGTGCCACAGCTTGAACGGGTGAAGTTCGTGGGTATCCTCGGCATGCTGCACGACGAGTTTTTCATGAAGCGCGTTGCGGGTCTCAAGCGACAGATCCAGAACGGTGTCGAAAAGCTCTCTCTGGATGGTCAGACGCCGCGCGAGGAGATGGAAGCGTGCCGCAAAGAAGTCGTAGACCAGAACAAACGCCTGGAGAGAGTGTTGGCGGAAGATCTGCGACCGGCTTTGCACAATGCTGGTATCGGCATCCGGTCGTGGGAGGATCTCGACGATCACCATAGGGCGGATCTGACGAACTACTTCAAGCGTTCGGTGTTGCCGATCCTGACACCGTTGGCGGTCGACGCGGAGCACCCGTTCCCGTTCATCAGCAACTCGGGCATCAACCTCGCCATCACGGTGCGGGCCAGGAAGCAGGAGCACTTCGTTCGCCTCAAGGTACCTTCGAATCGCAACCGATGGGTTCCGCTCAGCGACGGATCGGGCTTCGTACCACTCGAACAGGTGGTGGCGGCAAACCTCGATCTTTTGTTCCCTGACGGCAAGCTGACCAGCCACGTCTTCAGAGTGACCCGCGCGGCGCACGGCGACAGCGCTAAACGCGAAGTCATGCCTGGGACCAACGAACCCGGGAGCATCATTCGTCAGGTGACGGATGAACTGAAGGCGCGGAAGTTCGCAGGCGAAGTCCGGCTGCAGGTATCCAAGGGTATGCCGAAGAAAATGCGGACCTGGATTACTCGGCAGCTCGGCCTTGACGAAATCGACGCTTATGTCTGCAACCATCCATTGCGGTTATCGGACCTTATCGAGTTCCGCCCGGAAGGACATGCGGACCTGTGCGACCCGCCGCACACCCCGGTGACGCATGGTCGCCTCCGCAATCTCCAGGGCGGCGATCCGGCTGTCATCTTCGACGAAATTCGCCGGGGCGACATTCTCCTTCACCACCCCTATCACAGCTTCGACACCTCGGTTCTGCAGTTCCTCCGCTCGGCGGCGATGGACGAACGCGTGCTGGCGATCAAGCTGACCATCTACCGCACCTCCTCGGATTCTCCGATAGTCCAGGCGTTGGCCGAAGCGGCGAGACGCGGGAAACAGGTGGCGGTGTTGGTCGAGATCACCGCTCGATTCGATGAAGCTCCCAACATCGCCTGGGGGAGGATGCTCGAAAAAGAGGGAGTCCATGTCTCCTACGGCGTGGAGAAACTCAAGACCCACGTCAAGCTTGCAATGGTGGTGCGTGGAGATGACGACGGTGTGCGGCGCTATGTCCACGTCGGGACGGGCAATTATCACAGCGGAACAGCCCGGATATACGAGGACCTGGGTCTCCTGAGCTGTGATCCCGGGCTCGGCGCCGACGTCTCTGCGGTCTTCAACGAACTGACGGGCCTCACCTCAAACAGCGAATATCAGCATATGCTGGTCGCGCCGCACACGATGCGTTCGCGTTTCGTCGAGCTGATTCGACGAGAGGCCGATCACGCGGCGGCGGGGAGGCGCTCGGGCATCCGCGCCAAAATGAACCAGCTCCAGGATCCGGAGATCATCCGTGAGCTCTACCGGGCGAGTCAGGCCGGCGTACCGATCAAACTCAACATCCGCGGCCTGTGCTGCCTCCGGCCGGGAGTGCCCGGATTATCTGATTCGATTGAGGTCTTCAGCGTGCTCGGGAGGTTCCTCGAGCATGGACGTATCTACGGCTTCGAGAACGACGGTGCGCCGGAGTATTTCTTCGGATCTGCGGACTGGATGAAGCGAAACCTCGACCGCCGGGTCGAGACTATCGCCCCTCTGCGCGAGCCGATCCTGGTCGCGGAGATCGAAGAGATTCTCACGGTTGCGGAGAACGACAACCACTCCGCCTGGGATCTGCAGGCCGACGGGACATACGTGCGTCGACGACCGAAGGACGGTGAGGAGGGACGCCCGTCACAGACGGTGTTCATCGACCTCGTGAGATAATTGACAGGTGGAAATACCGGATAACGACCATGTGATCCGTGCCGTCGGGCTCGGTGGGCGCGCGCGTGCCGTGGTCGCTGCGACGACCAGCTCGGTCGAAGAGCTGAGGCGCCTGCACGACCCGTCTCCCGAGGTAGCAGCGGCCATAGGGCGACTCGCGACCGGGGCCCTCTTGCTCGCATCCACGCTGGAGAAGATCACGCGTCGTGAGCCTCTTCTGACAGTGGAGGTGGATGGCGGCGGGCCAGCCGGTCGCCTGATCGCGACGGCGTCGCCGGCAGGTTGGGTACGGGCGATGGTCGCCAATCCTCTCGCCACGTCAGATCAACGTGCCGACGGAAAGTTGGATGTCTCCGGCGTGGTCGGCGCGGAGGGACAGCTGGTGGTCACCCGCGACCCGGGTATCGGCGAGCCGTATCGCGGAGTTGTGAATCTCGTGTCCGGCGAGCTCGCCAAGGATCTCGCGTTTTACCTGTCGGAGTCGGAGCAGTCGCCGGCGGCGGTCGTGTTGGGTGTGAAATGCCTCCGAGAAGGCCGAATCGCCAACGCCGGCGGGCTGCTTGTTCAGCTGTTGCCCGGGGTCAGCGACAGGGAGGCACTCGAGCTCACGGACCGCATCCGCTCTCTTGGCGCCGTGTCGTCGCGGCTCGCCGATGGGAAGGGGCCGCGACAGTGGCTGGCCGAGATCTTCCCCGAAGGATGCTCGATCTTCGGCGAGGTGCCGGCGCGCTTCTTCTGCGGGTGCTCGATGGAGCGCGTTGAGCGGGCGCTCAAGCTGCTCGGTGCGGACGAGATTCGTGCTGTCCTCGAAGAGGGGGGGCACGGTGGTTCGGACGTCATTTGCGGTTTCTGCCGTATGGCCTACACACTTCATCCAGCGCGTCTGAGGGAGCTGATCGCCGAAGTGGAATCTGAACGCGCCCGTTTCAATTGCCAGGATCGTGACGAAATAGGCATGAGGAACTAGAAGCGAGTTCGGAATTCGGAATTCTGGGTTCGGAGGTCGGAGTTCCCGGCCACCCTGCCTCAGACCCGGGTTGGATGGACGAGTTGGGGCTACGCGACTTTTGTGTCTGCTGCTTTCTCGGTTTTTTTCTTGGGCTTCGCTTCTGACGCCGACGCGGCCGATGATTCGGCGGTTGTCTTTGCAGTTTCCTTCTCTTGTGTCGTTGCTCCCGAACCGTTGCCGTTTCCCTTTCCGTAATCGGTGACGTACCATCCGCTTCCCTTGAACTGAAGGGCGGGTGCGCCGATGAGACGGTGTGCACATCCTCCACATTCCGGACACTCGCCATCGTGGAGTTCAGACACTTTTTCGATGCGTTCAAAGCGCTTTGCGCAGTCCTCGCACTGATATTCGTATAGGGGCATTCGATCCTCCGGAACGATCGGCGGGCCGATCGTGAAAGCACATTTTGCGATCTGAGTAGGGGTTTGTCAAGTCTTTTTCGGCGCAAGCTCGGGAATCGATCGAGGCTTGTCGCGGCGAATGCCGTATAGTGCGTACCGAGTCGATAATCCGGTTCCTGCCGGCGAACTGCCGGCGAACTGCCGGCGAACGGGAGGTCAACGTGAAGACAACTGCGGTATGCGCGGCGCTGATAATTCTGACCCTGGGCTGCGGCAGCACTAAGTCGTCCGATCCAAATATCGATGCCTGGGAGCGCGAGGTGCAGATTCTCTCTCCGGGACAGATCGGTGATCGCCAATACGAAGAGCTCGGTGGGCTTCTCGAAGAGTACGTGACACTCGGGCACTCCTTTGGCAATGAAGAAGCGGCGATCGACAACGCGAAACGGCGCCTCAAACGTCGCGCGGCCGAACGCGACGCGGACGCGGTGGTGATCCTCGAGTGCGGACGGCACGTGCGTCGGGTTGAACAATCCACTGCGCCCAGTACCGGCCCCGAGGTCGTGTGCCACGGTGCTGCGATCCGTTGGATGAATTGAGGAACCCCCGGACCAGACCTTGAATGGTATCGAGGCAAGCCGTCATCCCCTCTTTGCGCGGGACCCGGGATCGCGGTTGAAATGCATCGGGGTGGTGATGCGGTTTGCATGTATGATATGCCTGCCGTGACCAAGACTAGTCGTTCAGCACCGCCGATGAATCTGCACGTGGTGACCACCGATGGGGCGCCGTTCGATCACGCCCTGGAAGGTGAGAGCTTCGTGATTGGTAGATCTTCCAAGGCAGATCTGACGATTCCAGATCGTTCGATGTCCAGAATGCACGCCAGGATCTACCTCGACGGCACGACGTGGTACGTGGAAGATCTGGGATCGCGAAACGGGACCCTCCTCGGAGGCCGGCCGGTCAACGACCCGGCGAGGCTCGGTCACGGCTCCGTCCTGCAGGTCGGAAGCACGTCGATCACCCTCCGGGAGGCGACCCGTCCGGAGCCGAAGGGGGGAAGGACGCCGACCAGCTCCGACAGTCATACGATCTTCCGTTCGGCCGCGGAGCTCCTGAAAGAGCCCGAGGAGATCCGGACCGATTCGGCGACTCCGATGGGCGAAGGTCTGCGCCGGTATGCCGACCGTCTCCATTTGCTGACCGAAGTCAACCAGGCCCTGGATCGGCTGATGTCGCTCGACGACCTTCTGGAGTTGATCCTCGACCGAGCGTTCGAACACCTCAGGCCGGAAGACGCGGCGATTTATCTGCGGAACGAAGAGACGGGCGGGTACGACTGCGCCGCGAGCCGGTCGGTCGGGCAGGGCGATCCCAAGATTCTGTTCTCCACCAGTCTGATGGAGGAAGTGGTGGAAGGAGGCCAGGCGGCGCTGGTTCTCGATGCACAAACTGACGAGCGATTCAATGAGGCCATGAGCTTGCTCGATGCGGGTGTTCGTTCGTTGGTTGCCGCGCCGCTCCTCGATCCGGATGGTGCCCTGGGTCTCATCGTGCTCGGTTCGCGGCTGGCCGTGCGTCAGTTCGAAGAAGAAGACATGGAATTGCTGGCGTCACTGGCGTCCGTGGCGGCCATGCGCATCCGAAACGTCCACCTCGCGGAGGAGGCGGTCGAACGCCGGCGGCTCGAGCAGGAAGTTGCCTTGGCGCGCGAGATCCAGGTCAGCCTGCTGCCCGATTCACTCCCGGAAGTCGAGGGGTGGGACATCGTCGCCGGAAATATCCCGTCGCGCGGCGTGTCCGGAGACTTTTTCAAGGTCGAGCTGCGCCACGACGAGAGCGAGATCGTGCTCATGCTCTCGGATGTTTCGGGCAAAGGCATCGGCGCGTCGCTGCTGACCGCGTCGCTCGAGGCCCTCTCGGCGGGACCGATCCACGACGGTGTCCCTCCTGAGGAGATCTTCCGGTCGGTCTCCCACCTCCTGTACGACCGCACGCCACCCGAGAAGTACGCGACGTCATTCATGGCCGCGGTCGTTCCGGACACCGGTGCGTTCAGCTTCTGCAATGCGGGCCACAACCCCGGACTGCTGCTGCGGGCCAACGGCGATACCGAGTGGCTCGAATCCACCGGAATGCCGCTCGGCATCCTCCCGGAAGGTGTGTTCACGGCTGGACAGAGAAAGCTCGAGGTCAACGACACCTTAGTGCTCTACACCGACGGCATCACCGAGCCTGAAAACCCCGAGGAAGAGGAGTACGGCCAGGATCGCCTGGCCGCGGTCTGCGTCAAGAACCGATCCGAGCCGCTTGCCGAACTCATGTCCGCAATCGAGGAGGACCTCTACCACTTCGTCCGTGGAGTCCCGTTTCTCGACGATCGGACCCTCGTCCTCATTCGCCGCCTCGAGAGCTGACTCAGACCCAGTGATCAGCGTGACCGAGGGATTCTGTTACTCTCGGTACGCCCCTTCGAGACATGATCGGGACGAAGCTTGCCCATTACGAGATCACGGCCGCCCTCGACGCAGGCGGGGTGGGTGATGTGTGACGTGAGAAGATGACCCGCCCTGGCCGAGGGTGACATCGCCCTCACATCCCGAATGGGTGCTCGTCACGAGAGAGAGAGGAGAGTCCGATGAAACGTACCGTCGTCGTGATGGTGTCGATCTGGTTCCTCAGTTCGCCCTTCGGGGGTGTTACCGCATTCGCCTCCGAAAACCCCGAGCAGACCGAAAGGGTCCTTTCGAATCTCGAGTGGCGGAATGTCGGCCCGGTCAACATGAGCGGGCGGATCGCCGATGTCGAAGGGGTAGCCGGCGATCCGAGGGTCATCTGGGTGGGCTCGGCCTCGGGCGGCGTCTGGAAAACGACGAATGGCGGTCTGAACTTTAAACCCGTTTTCGACGACCAGCAGATCGCTTCCATCGGTGATCTCTGCCTCGCCCCGTCGAACCCGGACGTGGTTTACGTCGGGACGGGCGAATCGGCAGTTCGCAACTCGGTTTCCTTCGGCAACGGGGTGTACAAAACAACCGACGCCGGACAAAGCTGGACCCACCTCGGGCTTGAGGACACCCGCCACATCTCGAAGGTGCTGGTACACCCCGAGGATCCAGACACCGTGTGGGTCGGCGCCCTCGGCCACATGTCGGGACCGAACGAAGAGCGAGGGGTGTTCCGCTCGACCAACGGCGGGGCGAGCTGGGAGAAGGTGCTCTACCTCGATGATCGGCACGGTGTCTCGGACATGGCGATCGACGCCTCCAACCCCAACATCCTCTTCGCCTGCCTATGGCACTTCGACCGCAAGCCCTGGACCCACACCTCGGGCTCGGAGAAGGGCGGCGTCTGGCGCTCGGTGGACGGTGGCTCGAGCTGGACGAAGATCGAAAAAGGCTTGCCAAAACTCATGGGACGCATCGGTGTGGAGGTGTCGAGGTCGAATCCGGAGGTCGTCTACGTCATCGCCGAGTCGGACAAGGGCACACTTTTCAGATCTGACGACCGGGGGGTGACCTTCCGAAGGGTGTCGGAGCAGCGTCAGATCGTGTCGCGTGGCTTCTACTACACACACGTTCGCATCGACCCCGCAAACGAAGACCGGATATACACGGTTGCGGGCTCGCTCTTCCGATCGATTGACGGTGGGAAGACCTTCGAGCGCATTTCGAAGACCACCCACGTCGACTACCACGCTCTGTGGATCGATCCTTCCGACCCCCACCGTCTTTGGCAGGGGCAGGACGGCGGTGTCGCGGTGTCCTACGACCACGGTGAGACCTGGGAACCTTTGCGAAACTTGCCGGTGGGCCAGTTCTACCAAGTCTATGCTGATAACCGCCAGCCCTTTTATTTCGTTGGTGGAGGACTCCAGGACAACGGCGCCTGGTATGGGCCGAGCCGGACCCGCGAACCTTCAGGAATTCTCCAAGACGACTGGCGGATGATGAGCGATGGTGACGCCTACTGGGTAGTGCCCGACGTCGACGACCCCGATCGAGTGATTTCCGAGTGGCAGGCCGGAGGCATCGTTCGCACCGATCTCCGGACGCGCCGTCAGACCGACATTAGCCCGCAGCCGCGGCGCAACGACGGAGGGCCGGCGGCCGACCTCGAGTACCGCTTCAACTGGAACGCGCCGATCATCCGCTCACCCCACGATCAGGACACCATCTACTTTGGCGCCAACGTCGTTTTCAAGAGTCCGGATTTTGGCGACACGTGGGAGATCATCAGCCCGGATCTCACAACCGACGATCCGGAGAAGCAGGGTGAGGCGGGCGGACCAGCGTGGAAGGAGAACACCACCGCCGAATACCATTGCACC
>JAJDNM010000005.1 GCA_022340665.1 Acidobacteriota bacterium
CAGCAGCCTTCGGGTACGCCGTCGGATGCCGCAACCATAGCAGTCGGTGCGGACCACGGCGGCTTCGAACTCAAATCATCGATCATCGAGCATTTGCGCGACCAGGGCCTTCCAGTCCACGATTGCGGCTGCACAAGCAAAGATGCGGTGGACTATCCGGACTTCGCACACGCGGTAGCCAATCTGGTCGGTACGGGCGTGTGTCGCTGGGGCATCGTCGTCGACGGTGCCGGCATCGGCTCGTGCATGGCCGCCAACAAGGTGCCCGGCGTGCGGGCCGCTCTCTGTTACGACCTCTCCTCCGCCCGCAACAGCCGTGAACACAACCACGCCAACGTCCTCACCCTCGGTGCAGGCCTGATCGGCAACGGCCTGGCACACCAGATTGTCGACGAATGGCTGGCTACGCCGTGGGGACCCGACCGCCATGCCCGCCGGGTAGCGAAAATCACCGACATCGAAAAAAGATATCTGCGGCCGGGAGCAGAAGCATGATCGATCGAAACGAGCTCATTGAGGTCGTCACCCGCCAGGTTCTGGCGACGCTTGCCGGCCAGCCAGGAGATCAGGGGCTGGAACATGCTGCACAGGTGGTTGCCAACGGCGCCGCACGCCTCGGCTACTGCGGCGCCGGCGTCGATGTGCCGAGAGATCTGGCGCAGTTCATCGACCATACCCTGTTGCGTCCGGACGCAACTCCAGCCGACATTGATCGGCTGTGCGACGAGGCAGCAGAGTACGGCTTCGCCGCGGTGTGCATCAACCCCTCCTGGGTGGCACGAGCGAAGAGGCGTTTACGAAATGCTGGCGTCACTGTCGCGTCGGTTGTCGGCTTCCCTCTCGGAGCCAACACCCCCGAGATCAAGGCGATGGAGGCGCGCCGCGCATTGCGCGACGGCGCACGGGAAATCGATATGGTGATCAATATCGGAGCTCTGAAGGGCGACAAGCACGATCTGGTGAAACGCGACATCGCTGGCGTGTCAGACGCCTGTCGGGAGGTCGGCGCTCTCAACAAGGTGATCATCGAGGCCGCGTATTTGACCGACGAGGAGAAGGTGATCGCCTGCCGGCTCGCTGTTGCCGGCCGCGCCCACTATGTCAAGACCTCGACCGGCTTCGGTCCCGGAGGTGCCACCGTCTTCGACGTCGCACTGATGCGCGAGGTGGTTGGCGCCAAGGTCGGCGTGAAGGCGGCCGGCGGCATCCATACCGCCGACGAGGTTCGCGAGATGATCACCGCCGGCGCGACCCGTATCGGTGCCTCAGCGGGCGTCCGTATCGTGACCGGCGAGGAAGGAGAGTCCGGTGGATCATATTGACCTTCGCTCCTACGTTTTTCTGGATTCGCTGCAGCCTCAATACGCAGCATTTCTCGGCACCGTCGCCCAGGGTTTCCTCCCGTTGGCCGGCGATGCGTCGTTGTGGGTGGAGATCTCCCCGGGGATCGAGATCAACCGCCTCACCGATGTGGCCTTGAAGGCCACCCACGTTCGCCCCGGGATGCAGATTGTCGAGCGGTATTACGGCCTGCTCGAGGTGCACTCCGAATCACAGGCCGACACCCGGGCCGCCGGTGCCGCGATCCTCGAGGAAATCGGCATCGAAGAGACGCACCGCCGCAAACCGCAGATCCTCTCCAGCCAGGTCATTCGCCACCTCGACGACCACCAGGTCCAGCTCATCAATCGCATGCGCCATGGCCACATGATCATCCCCAAGCAGACACTCTACGTGCTCGAGGTCGAGCCGGCCGCCTACGCAGCGTTGGCAGCAAACGAGGCCGAAAAGGCGGCTGAAATCAACATCCTCGAGGTGCGGGCGTTCGGCTCGATGGGTCGCGTCTATCTCGGTGGAGAGGAACGGGACATCGACGTCGGTTGGCGCGCCGCGGTGGCAGCAATCGAAGGCGTTGAGGGAAGAGAAGGCGATTAGTTGATCGAGACGAAACGACACAACCAGATGCTGGATGCTAGATGCTGGATAGATGGCCGCCGCCAAAGCGAATCCGGAACGGACGGGCCGATCCAGAATCCAGCATCCAGGATCCAGCATCCGAATTGGAAAGGAGTCAGAGATGGCTGAAGCGTTGGGAATGATCGAGTGCCGCGGGTTCGCGGCAGTGGTCGAGGCTGCAGACGCCATGGTCAAGGCGGCCAAGGTGGAGCTGGTTTCGTACGAAAAGACTGGGGGTGGCTACGTCACCGCTATCGTACGCGGCGACGTCGCCGCGGTGAAGGCGGCGGTCGAGGCCGGAATCCGCGGTGCCGAGACCGTCGGCGAAGTGGTCTCCACCCACGTCATCGCACGCCCCCACACCAACATCGACATCGTCCTGCCCCTCGGCCGCGCCGACGAGGCCGCCGGCGAGACCAAGGCCAAAGGCAAGCGCTGATGCTGCTCGGGCGAGTGGCCGGCACCCTGGTCGCGAGCCGCAAGGACGAAGGCCTGCAGGGCCAGAAGTTCCTGGTGGTTCGCGAGCTCGGGGTGGATGGCAAGGAGACCGGTGGCCACGTAGTGGCCGCGGACTCGGTGGGAGCAGGTTTCGGGGAGGTGGTGTTGTGGGCATCCGGCTCCTCGGCGCGCCAGACCGAGTACACCCGCGACCGACCGTGCGACGCGGTCATCATGGCGATTGTCGACAGCTGGGAGGTCGGTGGGAAAGAGGTCTACCGCAAGACTCCGGCTGGCGGCGAGTGGGCGAGTTGATGGGGCTTCGAGCACGAATTGGGCCGAGGTTCGACCACCTCGGCCGGTGAGTGGAGGCGCAGCAGTTGGAAGCAGCATTTGATCAGCAGGAGATCGCGGCAGTTGTCGAACGGGTCCGGCTGAGGCTTCGCGGCCACGCCGAAGCACCGCCTCCGGTGCCGGCCGATACTGAGGCTGTCGTGGGCGACGGCATCTACCCGGACGTCGACCAAGCCGTTGCCGCCGCCCGCAAGGCATTCGAGGCCTATCACACGATGGGGATCAAGAAGCGCCAACGCATCATCGACGCGGTGCGCGCCGCTATGCGCGATCGGGCCGGGGAGCTGGCGCGAATGGCACACGAGGAAACCGGCATCGGGCGAACCGATGACAAGGCCCTCAAGAACCGCCTAGTGATCGAGAAGACCCCCGGTCCCGAGGATCTCGAACCTCGCGTGTGGTCCGGCGACCTCGGGCTCACCGTCACCGAGTACGCGCCCTTCGGCGTCGTCGGCGCCATCACGCCGACCACCAATCCCACGGCGACGATCATCAACAACACCATCGCGATCTTGTCGGCCGGCAATGCCGTCGTCTTCAACGCCCACCCCAATGCCAAACAGGTTTCGGTTCAGAACGTGCGCTGGATCAACCAGGCCGTCGTCTCGGCGGGTGGCCCAGCCGATCTCGTCACCGCGACGCCGGAACCGACGATCGAAAGCGCGCAGCGGCTCATGAACCACCAATTGGTCCGGATCCTGATGATCACCGGCGGCCCCGGGGTCGTGAAGGAGGCACAGAAGACCCGCAAGCGATCGATCTGCGCCGGGCCCGGCAATCCCCCGGTGGTGGTCGACGCCAACGCAGACCTCGAGCTCGCTGGGCGCGAGATCGTCCGCGGCGCCTCTTTCGACAACAACGTCATCTGTACCGATGAAAAGGTCGTCATGGTCGTTGACTCGGTTGCCGACGAGCTACTCCGCCAGCTCGTTTCCAATCGAAGCTACCTGCTCAAGGAGTACGAGCTCAAAAAGATTGAACGCGTAATCTTCACCGAAATGGGCGAGCCCGGAGAGCCGGGTCGAATCAATCCCCGCTGGATCGGCAAGAACGCCGGCGCCATCCTCGGCGAAATCGGCATCCAGGGCGGCGACGAGCTGCGCCTCGTCCTGGCTGACGTGCCACCCGAGCACAGCCTGGTATGGACCGAACAGATGATGCCCGTGATGCCTGTGGTTCGGTCGCCGAACGTCGACGATGCAATCGACCTCGCGATTCGCGCGGAGCGCGGCTGCGGCCACACCGCCTCCATCTACTCGCGCGACGTCAACGCCATCACCCGCATGGCACGCGAAATCGACGTCTCGATCTTCGTCGCCAACGCTGCCAACCTCGCCGGCCTCGGCGACGGCGGCGAAGGCTACACCTCCTTCTCCATCGCCAGCCCGACCGGAGAGGGCCTGACCCGGCCACGGAGCTTTTCACGCGATCGACGCATCACCGTGGCCGGTGGGCTGAGGATCGTCTGATGCAGCCGGCCATTGCCCTCCTCGAGTTCGACTCCATCGCCATCGGCGTGCTCGCGGGTGATGCCATGGTCAAGCGCGCCCCGGTCGAGGTCACCTATGCCGGTACCGTCCACCCCGGCAAGTACCTGGTGCTGGTCGGCGGCGACACCGCCTCGGTCGAAGAGTCCTACGCAGCCGGACTGACGATCGGCAAGGAGGTACTGATCGACAAAATCATTCTGCCCTCCGCCCATCCCGAGGTCGTGCGCTACCTGCGAGGGATGCGGGGGCGGGTGACCGGCGAGGCCCTCGGCATCGTCGAAACCACCACCGTCGCCGCCACTCTCGGCGCCGCGGACCGCGGTCTCAAGGAGGCCGATGTCGATCTGGTCGAACTCAAGCTCGCCGACCGCCTCGGCGGCAAGGCCTACTGCGTATTCTCCGGAACGGTCGCCAACGCACAGGCGGCGGTGGAGGCCGCTGTTGCCAGCATCAACAACCCCTCCACCCTCGTCGCCGAGGTCGTGATCCCTGATTTCCACGACGAGATGCTGGCCAATCTCGAAGCGGCAACCGAGTTTTCGATCCGCATCACCGGCGGCAGGGGCTAGCCGGATGGAACTCGGCCGTGTCACCGGCACCGTCGTCGCGACCACGATCTACGAAGGGCTCGAAGGCGCACGTCTACTGATCGTGCAACCGCTCGACCGCACGCTGAAACCTCGCGGGCGTCCGGTGGTGGCCGCAGACGGCGTGGCCATGGCTGCCCCCGGAGACCTGGTCGCAGTGGTCGCAAGCCGCGAGGCCTCGCTCGCCCTGCCGCCGCCACCGGGACCCGTCGACCACGCCATCGTCGGCATTGTCGACGCGGTCGAGGAGTGGTCACGGTGAAGATCGGACGCGTTGCCGGCACCATTGTGTCCACCATCTGCGTGCCGGTGTTCGAGAATCGAAAGCTGCTCCTGGTCGACCTCCTCGACACCGACGGCAAGGCCACCGGCACTGATCTCATTGCGGTGGACGTGGTCGGGGCTGGCGCGGGCGAAACCGTGCTCGTGTTGGACGAGGGCAACGGCGCCCGACAGGTTCTCGAAGCCCCGGATGCTCCGGTTCGCGCGGTCGTCGTCGGCGTGATCGACGAATTGATGATCGGCGAATAGCTCCACATGTGCCGCCCAATGATTGGGCCACGACGCTGACGTCATAGAGAACCCGCAGCGGTTTGAACGAGTGTTTCCCTGCCTTATCAGGAAGCGCGGCCGATTTTTCCAGACGTCGTCTGAGCCAAAGAACCGATAGCTTCCGATAACAAAAGAATTCCTCGGTGTTTTTGCCGTCTTGGTGGTGAAACAAGGGCGGGCGGGAGACGTATGGCGACGATTTGGTGGAGAGAAATCACGGCGCACAAAGGGCGTCCGCACCTCTTAACTCTCAATTCTCAACTCTGAACTGCGGAGCTAGAACCTCACCCGTAGGAAGACCGAAAAATCGTTGATGTCCAGATCGATCCGGGCGTCGAGAATGTCCATCTCCTCGGTGGCGATGGCGGCCCAGTCCACACCGGCCTGGGCGATGTTGATGGAAGCGCCGAAGCCCCACCGCTTGTCCGTCAGGTACTCGATCTGCGCCCGGCCGATCCACTGGCCACCCTCGACGTCCCCGATGTTGACGTAGAGCCAGCCGAAGCCGGTGGTGAAGCGCCAGCTGTCCGAGAAGAGCCGCCGATACTCGAAGTAGATGTACGGCAGGGGGGCGGAACCCTTGACATCACCACTTCCCTCGACGACGTCGTCTTCTCCCTCGCCGCGATAGGCCAACGTCGCCTGAATATCCATCCATCGGAAACCGAGACCGAAGCCGGCCCCCCAGCGGTCCTTGACCCACGGGTAGTAGGCGTAGTCGATAAAGGCCTGAGTGATGTCGAAACCGAGCGTGATGTCGGCATCGATGGGGATGATCTCGTCGCCCCACTGGATCTCGGTCAGGGCCTGCGACGAAGAGTCTCGATTGATGTTCTGCCAGCGCACGCCGAGCTTGTGCTTCTTGGCGATTTGCCACTGGAGGCTCAGGCTCGGGATGACCTGGTTCTTGTCGAGATCGAGGTCGTCCTCGAAGCTCAGGGTCGTGCCCCTGCCGAGGACTTCCGAGTCGAGCCGGATGTCGGTCGTGAGCCCAACCCAGCTTGCTTCGAGCTTGAAGTTGAACTTGTCGAAGAGCGGCTCGAAGTCGCGCTGGGCCTCGGCCGGCACAGCCGACATCACGGCCAACACTCCAGCAAAGATCACCATCGTGAACGCGCGCCGCCCCGGAATCTCGGACATGAGATACCTCCCTGGTGATCGCCCTTCACGCATCATAGCCTTTTCGTACCGCGCGCACCACGCACTTGCTGCAAACATGATTCGCGTTATCGGCTGTACGAACCAGACCCCGGAGACCACGCAATTGTATCGATGCACTTCATTCCCCGAGCCCCCGGTTGTCATATATCCTAGCGAGGGTTCGACCGATTTCGAGCCGCAGCCACGGTGGGATGGAAAACACCGTAAGGAGGCACCGGAATGCAGCTCACCGAAAGTTCTTTGCTGAGGTCGCTCGCCTGGATTGGCGGGCAATGGATCGGCGCCGACAGCGGCGAGGTCTTCACCGTCACCAACCCGGCGACCGGCGAAACCATTGCCGAGGTTGCGAGGTGTGGCGGCGAAGAAACCCACCGGGCTGTCGAGGCGGCCGAGAGAGCGCAGATCGAGTGGCGCGAGAAAACCGCTAGTGAAAGATCGGTCCTGATGCGGCGCTGGTTCGATCTGATGATGGAGCACCAGGAGGATCTCGCCCAGATCCTCACCGCCGAGCAGGGAAAACCGCTCGCCGAGGCGCGAGGTGAGATTGCCTACGGCGCGAGCTACATCGAATGGTTCGCCGAGGAGGCCAAGCGGGTCTACGGCGACGTCATCCCGCCGCCGGCCACCGACCGGCGCATCGTGGTCATCAAGCAGCCGGTCGGTGTCGTCGCCTGCATCACGCCGTGGAACTTCCCCAACGCGATGCTCGCGCGCAAGGTCGCAGCTGCCCTGGCGGCGGGGTGCACCACCGTCTGCAAGCCGGCGACCGCGACACCTCTCTCCGCCCTCGCGATGGCCGAGCTCGCCCATCGCGCCGGCATCCCGGCCGGAGTGATCAATGTGCTGGCAGGTCGAACAGGGCCGATCGGTGAAGAGCTCACCTCCAACCCTACCGTGCGCAAGCTGACGTTCACCGGCTCGACCGAGGTCGGCAAGAAGCTCGTGGCCGACTGTTCCCGGACGATGAAGCGCACATCAATGGAGCTTGGCGGCAACGCGCCCTTCATAGTCTTCGACGACGCGGATCTCGACAACGCGATTCGGGGAACCCTCGCCTCCAAGTACCGCAACGCCGGCCAGACCTGCGTCTGCGCCAACCGGATCCTGGTCCAGGAGAGCGTCATGGAGGCGTACTCCGAGAAGCTCGCCGAAGCGGTGGGTCAGTTCAAGCTCGGCGACGGCGCCGAGGAAGGCGTGACCATGGGCCCCTTGATCGACGATGCCGCCGCGGACGCCGTCTGCGCGATGATCGACGACGCAGTCGAAAAGGGTGCGGAGGTCCTCCTCGGCGGCGGCCGATCGGAGCTCGGCGGTAGCTTCGTCGAGCCCACCATTCTCTCTGGCGTCACCAGCGATATGCGGGTCTTCCAGGAGGAGATCTTCGGGCCGGTCTCTCCTCTCGTCAGCTTCAGCAGCGAGGAGGAGGCGATCGCCATCGCCAACGACACCGAGTTCGGGCTCGCGGCCTACTTCTGCGCGCGCGACGTGGGACGCATCTGGCGGGTGTCGGAAGGGCTCGAGTACGGCATCATCGGCATCAACGAAGGCGTCATCTCCAACCCCATGGCGCCGTTCGGCGGCATCAAGGAGTCGGGCAACGGCCGCGAGGGCTCCAAGTACGGCCTCGACGACTACCTCGAGATCAAGTACCTGTGCATCGGCGGGATTGACGCCTAGGATGCTCCTGCAGGGATCCGAGACGTCCAGCCTGCGGGGCCTCGGGATCCCTGGTCACCCGGTTTTGCATCGAGCGGAACCGAGTCTGCGCCAGCTCATACTCAATAAAACATCCAGCCGAAGTCCAGGGTGATCACGTCAAACCGCGGCGTGCCGCTGGTGCCGTCGAAATCCATCCACTGGCTGGTGTAACCGAGCTGCAGGTACGACTGGTCGCTGTTGAACGTGTACCGGAAACCCACCAACGCCTGGTAGGAAAACGCGTCGATCGTCTCAGTCGGGTAGTTCGTGGAGCACACATAACCCCACCAAGGATCCCACCAGCACCAGGTGTAGGGCGGACCGTTCGGAACCCGGGTGTCGATCCACGTCCAGCCGATGCCGGCACCGACGTAAGGGGAGAGCTGAGCATCAGAGAGGTAGTACACCAGGTTGGCCGACAGAGCGAACGAGTCGTACTTGCCAGAGATGTCGACCGGGAGGCCGTCCTCATCCATCGCCGTGGCGTCGTAGCCGATGCCGGCCCACTGTAAGCCGAACCTCGTTGCAAGGCGATCGCTGAAGTTGAAGGCGCCGCCGATAGCAAGACCAAAATCGTCGTCGGTTTCGAGGCTCGAAAGACCCTGGCTATCGATCGAGGTGCCGAGCTGGTAGATCGTTCCCAGCGAAAACTCCCACCTTCCCTCGCGATCCTGGGCTTCGGCCGAGGCGGCGCCGAACAAGAACACTGCCGTAAGGGAAGCCACGGTTAACATCTTTCTCGTCCAGAGCAAGTACGCACTATTCATTGTTTCCTCCTGATCACCGAATTTCCCAAAAAGTCTCCACTGACGGAAGTGGGGCAAGACAACACTTCGAGATGCCGCGAATGGTCAGTCGAGATCCGATGCTTTCCGAACACATACGCCCTCGCGCCGGACTCTGTTTCAGCCGATGCGCGGAGGGTTCAACTCGGGGTCAACACATTTTCATTCCCTGCCCGAGCGAAGACGAGGTGCCGGATAGGACTGTCGGAGCCCGCTATACTCCCTTCGGCATGATCGAGAACCCACGTTACGAGATTTTCGGTCCTGGCGAACCGCTCTTCAGGGTTGGGCGCCCAGATGACCTCGGGACCGGGCACCGTGCCGTCGGGACGGACTGATGCCCTCTCGAGCTCCAATTCGTCGCAAGCTTTTTCTGCTCATCCTCGCGGTGACCATCCCCGCAGTGACATTTGTCGGGGTTGTCAGCTTCGTCCGAGGACGTACAGTGGCAAGAAATGCGACGCTCGACCATCTGACTTCGGTCCGGGCCTCGAGGGCCGACCAACTCGAGGTCACGTTCCGGCAGCTCCGTGTCGAAACAGACGCCATCTCCCGCAGTCGGATGATCGTCAGAGCGATGCGCCGGTTCGGCGCCGCCTACAACGCCCTCGGAGCATCGGCCCCGACCGATGAGCAACGCGATAACGTGGTCCGCTTCTACAACGATCACTACCTTCCTGCCCTTGGCGGTCGGTCGAGTGGGGCGACGACCCTTGACGAACTGCTGCCTTCCCGCGTTGAAGCAATCCACCTGCAGTCCTTCTACATCGCGGGCAACCCGTACCCGCGCGATGAATGGGACCTGCTGGTCGACGCCGACGATCCCAGCGCTTATGGCAGGGTCCACCGCGAGCTCCACCCCGACCTGAGGGAGTTCACCAGCCAGTTCAGGTACCACGACATGCTGCTGATCGACCTCGAAGGCAACGTCGTGTACACGGTGAACAAGGAGCCGGTTCTGGCGACGAGTCTCGTGCAGGGGCCCTACCGGAATTCGAACCTGGCAACCGCTTACCGCGCGGCGGTCGAGGCGCCTCTGAATCACCGCGTATGCCTGGTGGACTTTGCCTTCTACCGCCCGTCTCTGAACACTCCAATGGCGTTCATCGGAGCACCGGTTTTCGACGGCGACCAGCGAATCGGCGTCCTGGTACTCCAGCTGACCGGCGCTCAACTCGACGGGATCATGACGGGCCGGGGCCACTGGCGCGACCACGGCCTCGGCGAAACCGGAGAGGCGTACATCGTCGGCAGCGATCATCTCCTCCGGTCGGACTCGCGATTCTTCCTCGAAAACCCCGATGGATTCGTCGATGGAGGTGGAGCCGCCCAATTCTCGCAAGAGCTCCGGCGGCGAATTGTCACCTGCGGGACCACCATTCTCCTGCTGAAAGTCAGCACTCCACAGGTGGAGGCGGCATTCGAAGGAAAGACCGGCACCACGGTCGCGACCAATTACCGGGGCGAGGAGGTCCTGGCATCGTACGAACCGCTGACCATCGAGGGCCTTGACTGGGTCGTCGTGGCCGAGATGGACACCGCAGAGGCCTTCGTTCCTGTTCGCCGGTTCGTCCGCCGGATGGCCGAAGCGTCTGCCGTTCTCGCCCTGTTCATTCTCGGCATCTCGTGGTTCGCAGCCAAACGCTTCGTCGAGCCCATCATCGAGCTCGACAACGCGTCGAGACGATTTGCCGAAGGCGACGAGGACATCCGATTGACGATTCGCAGCGAGGACGAGCTCGGACGGCTCACGGCATCCTTCAACGAAATGATCGCCGCCATTCGGCAGCAGAAGGACGAGCTGAGGCGAAATTACGACGAGATCAAACGCCAGCGCGAAGAGCTGGCAGTGGCCAAGGAGGCGACGGAGGCCGCCAATCGCAAGATGAAGGGAGATCTCGAGGCGGCGGCGAGGATCCAGGCCACCCTCCTGCCCGATGAGGCGGTGGAGATAGAGGGCGCGCGTTTCGCCTGGCGCTACGTGCCCTGCGACGAGCTCGCCGGCGACACCCTCGGCATCGTGCCCTTCGACGAATCCAGGGTCGGGATCTACGTGGTCGACGTCAGCGGCCACGGTGTCCCGTCGTCACTGCTCTCGGTATCAGTCAGCCGGCTGCTGTCGAAGGACCCTGCATCGTCGGTGCTGTGGCGGACCGATCCGGCGTCCGAAGAGCGGCGGATTGCCACACCGGCGGAGGTCCTACGGGTCCTTTCCCGGCGCTTTCCCTATGACACGCGTACCAACCAATACTTCACCATGGTCTACGGAGTGCTCGATCTGAATCGCCGCGAGCTCTGCTACGCGTCAGCCGGACACGAGCCGTTGATCGTGGTCGGACCGAACCGGGAGCCGGAGATGGGGTCGAGCACCGGACCGCCGGTCGCGCTGATCCCCGAGATCATCAAACCCAGTGTCTACGAGGAGCGGAGCATCAGCCTCACACGCGGCGATCGCATCTATCTCTACTCGGACGGCATTCCCGAGGCAGCGGCCGCCGACGGCGAGCAGTTCGGCGGGCAGCGGTTGAGCGAGCGGCTCCGCGAACTCTTCGGGAACGACCTCGACGACGGGCTGCCGACCCTCCTCGACGCTGTGCGAGCCTGGCAGGAGGGGCCGTCCTTCGCCGACGATGTGTCAGTCCTTGCAGTGGAGCTCGTTGAGTAAAGGCTCGGAAGCCTTTATCACCGTGCAAGCAAAAAACGCCCGGCCGCAGGCCGCAGCCACGGTCGGGCGTTTCTCTTTCTATTCTGGATTTGGATGCTACGGCCCTAACACAATGGTTGTCGCATAAACTGGGGGCGGGTCACCACGACCGGTGGATTCAGCCAAGGCTTCCAGGATGGCGGGTTGTGCGGACTGGAGTTCTGTTACCGTAAGTGAGACTACCAAGTGGCCGGGAGGGCTGATCTTGAGGCGAATCGCATGTCTGGCTTTGGTCACCGTGACTTTGGGGACCGCACCTGCGGCGGCACAGGGAATGTCCGATTCACTCTTCGACACTTTCAACATCAAGCTCGAGGGAAGTTGGGTCCGCTCCGCGACCACGATCCGGCTCGACTCTGAGGGCCAAGGGAAGGGTACGACGCTCAGCTTCGAGGACGATCTCGGCCTGCCGGACAAGAAGACCGTACCGTCGCTCTCCTTCGAGTGGCAGTTCGCGCGAAAACACCGCCTCGGCGTCCGCTGGCAGGACATCAACCGAGGGTCGGTGACCCAGGTGCTCGAGGAAATCGAGTGGGGCGGCGAAATCATCCCTATCGATGCCGAGGTCACTCTCGACTTCGACATCCGCAGCCTCTCGGCCGACTACACCTACTACCCATGGATCAAGGAAAGGTGGGCGGGTGGCATCGGGCTCGGTATTCGCTCAATGGGCCTGAGGACCATCCTGAGGGCGGACGGCAGCGAGCTCGAAGCGGAAATTGACGGCACCGCCCCTCTTCCCTACATCAACTTCGAGTACCGGAGGATGCTCGGCGAACGATGGCGCCTCAAGGCCCAGGTCGGCTGGCTCGAGGTGAAGATCAGCGATATCAAGGGCGGCCAGTACATCGGCCGCTTGGCGGCCGAGTACCTCTCCACCAGGCGCTGGGGGTTCGGCGCGGCCATCAACTACTCCGCCATCGACGTTGACTGGGAGTCCATCAAGGGTCCGGAGGAGGACCTATTGACCGCGATCATCGACCTCGATCTCGACGATTTCAGTCTTTACCTTCGATTTCGCTGGTAGGCGTCCCAAGGCTTGAGGCTTGGGATCTGAGGCCGGCGGTCCACGGCTAGAGGTCCGAAAAAACGCCCGGCCACGAATGTGACCGGGCGACTGATGACAGAATTTTTCGGGATCTGGCTTACTTGCCCTTGCCGGCGAGGATCTTGTCCCACTTGTTGCCGAGCTTATCGAGGATGTTCTCGACCTGCTTGATCTGTTTCTCCGGCTTGGCCTTGACCGTCACTGTGCCGGTGCCGCGCCAGACCATCTTCTTGTCTGTCGCGTCATATGCGTCGATGATCAGGGTTCCATCGGTGTAGGTTTGCTGCTGAGTCGTCGAGCTTCCCATGCTGCCGCCCCAACCGTACCAACCGCCGTGGTATCCGCCGTAGCCGTAGTTGGTGGTGGTATAGCTCGACCGCTTCTCGGTCGTGTAATGGTAGGTCACGAAGATATCAGGATTCTCCTGCACCTCTACGAGGCCGCCCTCGCGGAGCTCCTTGATGATCATGGTGGCGACGCGATCTGCCATCATCTGATTGCCCTGAATATTGCTGTCCGTGGTGTCAACGTACTGAAACGTCTTGACGCTGCCAAAGTCGTAATCGTGGGCGAAGTCGATGGTGACCTTTTGAGCTGCCGCCGGCGCCGCGATCAGGGCCAGCACGAATACCAATCCAAGTGCTCTCTTCATTTCCGATCTCCTTTCACGAGGTCAAACTCTAGTGAATCAAAGCGTATTCCACTCCGCGGAAAGGGAAATTTAGCACCATACCCCACCTCGCGCAACGAAGCCGCACGGTAGCGCTCGAGCGTGTCGTTGCTCGAACTCGCTGGGTGAGACGGCGGCCCTCAGTTCGACGACTTTGAATTGGTCTCGACCTGCGCCAGGTACTCACGAATAGCCCGCAGATTGCGCGCCGCACCAGGATGCTCCGGCATGCCGGACGCCGCCCGCTCCAGGAAGACCTCCGCTTCGGCGTACCGGCCCATCTCGGCCAGCAGAAGACCCAGCGAGTAGGCCACCTCGTACTGCTCCGGATAGGCATCGAGGATCGAGCGCAACAGCGCCTCCGCCTCCTCGTTGCGGCCCTGCGCGTTCAGCAGCACGGCGAGGTTCGCCTTGGCGGGAAAGAAGAGATCGTCGATCGCGATCGCGATCCGATAGTACCGCTCGGCCTCGGCTGCGTCACCGAGCCGCGCAGCCAGATTCCCCAGATTGTGGCCGGCAAAAGCGAAATCGAGGGAGTACTCCATTGCCTGCCGGTACTCAGTCAGAGCCTCGGCAAGGGCCTCGCGTTGGTACGGCTTCAGTATCTCATTCGGCACATCGGCGAGCTGCACCGCAGCCTGCATCCGCACCGCCCGCATCGGATCGAAAAGCAGAGGCGCCACCAAACCGACGAGTTCTCCGGGGCTGGCGGCAACCACGCTGCTGACGGCCGTATAGCGCATCAAGGGTTCAGCGTCAGCCAGCGCCACCGCAAAGGCACGTGTGCTCTCCTCGCCCGGGTACCGGCCGAGCAGCGAGAGCGCGGTGGCACGCACGATCGCCGGATACAGCTCATCACCGGCAAGCCGAATGAGATCGTCCCGTGCTTCCGGACGACCCTCTCGGCCCGCGGCGATCGTCGGTCCATAGTGAGGTTTCTTGGCCAGGCCGTACCACCTCTCGAATGCGTCCACCGACCAGCTCAGAGGCTTGTCGTCGTGACACCCTCCCTGGGAGCACGCGTTGGGGGTGCCGAGTTCCTGACTGAGATCCGGCCGCGGCACGCGAAGGCTGTGGTCCGCGCGTTCATCGATCACCATGTACGGCCGCTCGGGCATGTGGCATTTGACGCACAGGGCGCCATCGGAGGGCTTGCCCTGGTGAATTTTCTTGTGGAAGTGGTGGTCCGCGGTGTCGTAGGCGTCGGCTCGGTGGCACTGGAGACAGAGGTCGTTGCCGTCGAACTTGAGCTTCAAGCTGTGGGCGTCATGGCAATCCGAGCAGCGGACATCATTGGCGTACATCTTGGACTGCGTGAAGGAACCCCAGACGTAGACCTCTTCGAGGATCTGTCCGTCGGCGTAATAGAGGCCCTCATCGAGCAGTGACGGCAGATGGCTGTCGAATAAAGCTGTGGTCGTGTGGTTCCAATCTCCAAGCTCGGTGCGTCGCGCGTGGCACGGTGCGCAAAGCTCGACCTGCTGATGGGAGCTGATCCCACTGGTGGGCACAACCAGACCGTAATAGTCGACCTCCGGGCGGGCCATCGGTTGGATCTCGGCCCAGGTGACGTGATCCGAGCCAGGACCGTGGCACGCCTCGCAGCTGACGTCGATCTCGGACCAGGTGGTGTCATAGGTGCTGGTCGACGCATCGAAGTTCTTTCGCAGGTCGGTCGAGTGGCATTCCGCGCACATGGCATTCCAGGTCTGAGCTGCGCGAGTCCAGTGGAGCCAATCGTCGGGCGGGATCTCCTGATCCGGATAGAGGTCGAACCACTCGTTCAGGTCCGAATCCCAGGCAATCGTGAGGCACTGGAGCCTCCCTCCGGGGAACGGCACCAGATACTGCTGGAGCGGTTCGTGGCCGAAGGTGTGAGTGATCTCGAAGTCGGCCATCTCCCCGTCCGGTCCCTGGGTGTTGACGAAGAACCGACCATCTCGCTTGAAGAAGGCCGAAGTCACCCCTTTCGATGTGAAGAGCGTGTCACCGAAATCGCCATATACCGTCTCCTCTGTCGCCACGTCCATCGCCAGGTCGTGGTCAGAGCCCTTCCAGCTCTCGAACGCCGCTTCGTGGCACGGCCGGCAGGCTTCGCGCCCGACAAATCCGGGCCCGGCGTCCGCCACCTCCTCACGGTTTGCCGCCGACCCCACGCGGATCAGCCATGCCGGAACGCTGAGCACGATCACCGCGGAAGCGACCACGCCGATCAGCTGCCAGCGCTCGAGCGGTGAGTAATTCACGACCGCACCACCTGCGATTCCGAGAAGGCCCGGCGCCTCACAGCCTGCCGGACATCGACCTTCACGATGTCGTTCTCGATGCGCACCGGAAAGGTGTCCAGCGGCCGCGGCGCCGGCGGGCTCAGGACGTTGCCCGTGATGTCGAATGACGACGCGTGACAGGGGCAAACGAAGCGGTGTTCGGCGTCGATCCATGGAACGGTGCAGCCGAGGTGGGTGCACTCGCGATGGAGTGCGAGGAAACCACCGTCGTCGAGCCGCGCGAGATAAAACTTGCCCTCGGGAAAAGCAGTCACCGATCCCGGTTCGAAGCGGTCCACCGGCCCCGCAACCACGACCGAACCGCCTTCGTCAGCCGTTTTTCGGTTCCGGCGGGGTTTGAAGAAATCGGTGACGATCCACACTGCCTCGGCAAAGGCCACTCCCCCGAGCAGCAACCACGCCTTCCAGAGAAAGCTCCGTCGCGATCCCCTTTGACCCTCTGTCATAGGGACCTTCCGACGGTGACGTGCCCCGTGAACTCATGCGGAGGAGAAAAGGGGAAAAGGGGAAAAGGGGAACGAAGAGAATGTGCAGAGTCCCACTGCTCCTCTTCTCCTTTTCTCCTCTGCGCAAGGTTTTGGTGTTGCCTAATCATTGCCTCATCCCCATGGCCAAACCAATGCCATACCGGGACCTCGGAACCAAACGCCGGTCACAGTCAACGCTGCAAGCGCAGCCAGGATGAGGACGAAAACCGCCTGCACGACCTCCGCCTTGACAGCGCCGAACCGCCTGATCAGCAACCATCGAAATCCAATCAACCCAAAGGCCATCAACGCCAACGGCACCAGCCCTCTGCTGACCAGCGACGGCAATCCCGCGCCGGGCTGGAGAACGAACTCGTCGAGGACAACCAGTACTGCGGCGGAAAGGAATCCAACCACTGCCGCGAGGACTGAGCTTTTTCTGCCGATTTCGGTCAGGAACCACGGCCCGGAGAGTTCTTCCGGATATCGCAGGTACGGGATTCCGAGCAATGCCAGCGCAACCAGGCCGGGAATGACAACCACGGCAATCAAAGGATGGAAGTGGAGCTGCAGTTCCTGGAAGCCGACGAAGTACCACGGCGCCTTGGCCGGATTGGTGCTCATCCCAGGGTTTGCCGGAGCGCCGAGCGGCGCATCGACGAACACCGATAGTGCAACCACGCAGGCAATCAGAACCAGGGCAACCGCGAGCTCGCGTGTCAGGAGCTCGGGCAGGGTCGAAACCAGCTCAGGTTTCTGTTCGGCGACCTCTGAAGACGGTCGAGGATCCACCACGCCTCCGGCCTTGCGCACCCGCCAGAAGTGGAAGCCCATCATCACCACCAGGGCAACCGGCACGAGGGTGGTGTGAAAGGCGAAGAAAATAACCAGGGTGGTGGGCCCGATTTCTGCACCACCACGTGCCACGCCCTGCAACCATTCGCCGATCCACGGAACGTATCCCAACATCCCGGTGCAGATCGTGACCGCCCAATATGCGAGCTGGTCCCACGGCAGGAGGTAGCCCGTGAAGTTGGATGCCAGCACGCCGGCGAGTAACCCCAGGCCGATGACCCAGTTGAAGCGGCGCGGGCCGTGGAAGCCACCCGTGAAGAAGACCCGCAGCATGTGCAGGAGGACCACCGCCACCAGGATGTTGGCGCTCCAGTGATGGATGTTCCGCACCAACCCGCCGAAGGCGAACTGATCCTGGAGACCCGCGACCGAGTCGTACGCTCGTTCGGGACTCGGCTCGTAGGCGAGCATCAACAGCACACCTGTGAAGACCATCAACCCGATCAGGGTGAGCGAACTCCCGCCGAGGCCGAAGGTGTGCGTGTACCGGAGGGTGCTCTTTCGCACCCGCACCGGTCGCATGTGGAGGAAGAAGTACTCGATGATCGTGCGCCGCTGCTCGCGTTCGGTCCGCGGCACGATCGGACGCGGGAAGACCGAGCGCCAGACCTCAGTCACGAGAGTCCAGCTTTTTTTGCCTTCTCCCTGAACGGCGGGTTTCGGTTCGGGCATCGATTTGAATATAGCAAGCTCACAGAGCGCCCTTCCATGAGCTGGGCGATACCGGTTGCTACAATCTATTCGCGGCCGCTCGGCGAGGCCGAAGATCAACCGCCGGTGTTCGATGATGAGAACTGTTTCAATCAAGCCCAAGAGGATGAGTGCAGGAGTCGCGCTTGCACTCCTCGTCCTGCTGACTTCAACTGCAGCCTGCAGCCGCGGGGATGCGACGACGACGTCGACCGAAAACAGCGGTGCACCGTCCGTGGCCGAGTTGGCCGATGCGACCTATGCCGGCATAGCTGAAGATCCGGTGACACTGATCGATGGACGTTGGGAGGGTGCGCCATATGTCGAAGGCGGCGTTTCCCGACCTTCCGTCGGCCTGCTCGAAAACGGCACCATGACCGGTGATCTCGACGGTGATGGAACCGATGAAATGGCGGCTTTGCTGTGGGAGTCTTCCGGAGGTTCCGGGACACGACTCTATCTCGCGGCGATGGATCGACGCGAAGGCGACATCAAGAACGTCGGGACCGTTCTGATCGGAGACCGTGTCCAGGTTCGCAAGGGTTCGATCGACGGCAAACTGATCGTTCTTTCAGTCGTGCGCGCGGGCCCGGAGGACGCCGCGTGCTGTCCGACCGAGACGGCCCTGGTGAGTTGGGAGTTCGATGGGAATGGCCTGAATCCCGTTGAGGATCGGGTCACCGGCACTCTCTCACTCACCGATCTGGAAGGCACGGAATGGGTCCTGCTCGAGCTCGGTCGCCAGACGACCCCACCAGACGGCGTGACCGTCACTTTCGTCGTTCGCGATGAACGAGCTTCGGGACACAGCGGCTGCAACACCTACTTCGCAGGGGTTTCAGGCCCGACCCCAGGTGAGCTTCATTTCAACGGCATGGGTGCCACTCGAGCGGCGTGCGCCGAGCCGACAATGGAATTCGAGCGGCAATATCTCAAGATTCTCGCCACCGCCGCCACTTACGATTTCCTGGCCGGTCACCTCGTGCTGACCTGTCAGACCGGCGACGGGCCGATCGCCCTGAGATTCGCGGCACACGAGTGATATGTACTTCATCAGTGGGCCGTCGAACGACGTGACGCAACGCCGGTCGGTGTAGAATGCGCTTGATCATACAAGCCCAATCTGGGAACTGAGCATCGACGGAGGTATCTCATGACGCGTTTTCTGATCCACTGGCTGGTCATCGCCCTCGCGCTGTGGGTGACCGCCTTCATCGTGCCCGGAGTCACCATCGAGTCGACCACGGCGCTGGCCATCGCCGCCATCGTTTTGGGGCTGGTCAACGCACTCGTTCGTCCGATCCTGACGATCCTGACGTTCCCGATCACCATCCTGACCCTCGGTCTCTTTTACCTGCTGGTCAACGGATTCACCTTCTTCCTGGCGACAAAGGTCGTGCCGGGCTTTGCCGTTTCGAGCTACTGGTGGGCCGTGCTCGGAGCTCTGGTTGTCAGTCTCGTATCGGCCTTCGTGGGCAGTTTCGTCAAGAAGGACTAGGCAGCCAGATTCGATGGGCGAGAACGGGCAGACGAGCTTACCTGCCTTCGAGCCAAGTCGTCACGTCCGAAGGGTGTTTCTTCGATATCGCCGGAACCCGGCATTCCGCGGCCGGAAAACCGACGGGAAAGAGAATGTAGGGTCGCTCGTTTGCAGGCCGCTCGAGGATGCGGCTCAGGAACCTCATCGGCTGCGGCGTATGGGTGAGGGTGGCAAGGCCCATGCGGTGAATCGATGCGATGAACAGCCCGCAGGCGATTCCGACACTTTCGTTGACGTAGTAATTCTTGAGTCGAGATCCGTCGGTGGCGATCGGGTGTATCTGCTTGAAGACCACGACGAGCCACGGGGCTTGCTCGAGAAACGGTTTCCGCCAGTCAGTGCCGAGTGGTGCGAGCGCCTCGAGCCATTCCTCGGTCGCTCGACCACCCTCATAAAACTCCCTCTCCTCGGCCTCTGCGCCCCGGCGGATCTCCGTCTTGACTTCCGGATCGGATACTGCGACGAAATGCCAGGGCTGGCGATTGGCTCCCGATGGGGCGGTGTTGGCGGTCGCGATGGCCGTCTCGACGAGCTCGCGAGGCACCGGGTCGGAAGCGAACTCACGCACCGAGCGCCGACCTCGCAAATCTGTCAGGAGATCCTGACCGCGCACCGCCATTTCATCCGGCGGAAGTCGTTGAAAGTCCAATGGTACTGAGCGGTAACTTGGCTGACTCATGGAGCCAAGCATACAGATGACCTCGGGCTGCCAGAACCTGAAAGGCGTCCCACCTGAAAACCGCATACCATCGATAAACGAGCCACATATATTGCGGTGCCACCAAGGTTGTGACACACTCATCGCACGCGATTCCACGGCGATCGAATGGGATGAATCCGCCGGATCGAGAGTCTGACGACGGCTTCACCGAGAGTCCAGTGGTTGAAACGATACATGAGGAGGAGACATGAAAAAGTACGTCTTGTACGCAGTTCCGATCTTCGCTGTGGCGATCCTCTCCATCGCCTGCGCGTCATCGCAATCGAACCTGAGCTTCGAGCCCGGCTCGATCGACACCAGCCAATATGTTCGTAAGGTCGATCAGTTCGTCATCATCGCCGACGGCTCGCTGTCGATGGCCCAACGTTCGAATGGTCAGATGAAGCTCGGCATCGCCGAGGACCTCCTTCTCAGCCTCAACAGCACGATTCCCGACCTCGGCTATGACGGCGGATTGCGGACCTTCGGGCGTGGACTCTGCGGCAGCGATGGCAAAACGGTCTCCATTATCGAGGTCAGCGATTATTTGAGCTCCTCATTCACCGACGGTGTTGCCCGGTTCAACTGCGCGAACGGTACGAGTCCGCTCAACCTCGCACTTGACGCCGCAGGAGCGGACCTCGAAGACAAGAACGCACGAACGGCGATCGTGATCATTAGCGACGGCCAGGACATGGGAAAGAAAGAGATTGCCTCTGCCGAGAACCTGAGCACTGCTTTCGGTGACGACATCGACATCTACGCGATTCAGATCGGCGACAGCCGCAAGGGCCACCGGATGCTCGAAGAGGTGGTCGCGGCAGGTGGTTCCGGCTACGTGAAGAGTGCCAGCGAGCTCACCTCGCCTCAGGCGATGGCCGGATTCGTCACCGACGCCTTCCTGTGGCCGGACGCCGACGGCGACGGAGTGCCAGATCACCTCGACAAATGTCCGGACACTCCGGCAGGCGCCGAAGTCGATGCGGTGGGTTGTCCGCTCGATTCCGATGGCGACGGCGTACCCGATCATATGGACAAGTGTCCGGGTACTCCGGCGGGGGTTGCAGTTGACGGGACGGGCTGTCCGATAGACACCGACGGCGACGGCGTGCCCGATTACATGGACAAATGCCCGGGCACACCGCGCGGCGCCAAGGTCGACGCCACCGGCTGTCCGGTCGATTCTGACGGCGACGGCGTGCCTGATTACATGGACAAATGCCCAGGCACACCGCGCGGGGTCCCGGTCGATACCTCGGGATGCCCGATCGAGGGCATCGAGGTGTCGGGTGGCGAGTGGTTCGTGCGCGGTAAGGTGCTCTTCGATCTCAACCGCGACACGATCAAGCCGGAGGCCGCCGAAATTCTGCTTCAGGTCGCCGACTTCCTCAAAAAGAACGAGCGATACGTGGTCGAAATCCAGGGCAACACGGACAGCACGGGGGCTCTCGCCTGGAACATGAAGCTCTCCGAGATGCGAGCCGAAGCGGTCAAGGCATTTCTGGTCAGGAACGGCGTTGCCGCTGGTCGGCTGACCACCAGGGGGCTCGGCCCCAACGAACCGATCGCACCCAACAATACGGCCGAAGGCCGGGCCATGAACCGACGGGTCGATTTCAAACCCAGCACACGCTGACATCCGACGGCTGTGAACTCGAACGACCCGGCAATCGCCGGGTCGTTTTTTCAGGTATATATTCAGGCGACATGAAATCTGCCCCCGCCGAGTGGTCGCAAACTGTAGCCCGATTCAGCCTCCTGCTTTTGTTGGCAACACTTCCGTCTTTCGCTCCAACCTGCTTCGCGCAGGACGGCGGCCAACCCTCACCGGCGTCCAGCAGCCACCCATCAGTCTTCGGGGTGTGGGGGGAGTCTTCCGCACTGGAGACCAAGGTCTACGACCTCCGCATTCCCTTGAGTTTCACCCTTCTCAGACCCGACGATCGGAGGTGGGGACTTCGTTTGCGCCTCGTCACCTACGCCGGAGTCTATGACTTCACCCTCGACGAGGCGATTGATCTCGACCTCAGATTCCAATCTTTGGCGGTCACCCCCGGGGTTGAGTTCCTGGTTCCAGTCGGAGAATCCTGGGTTCTCAAACCGTTCGCTGAAATCGGCTATGGCCGGGACTTCGATAACCAACTCGGTTTCGGCGTGTGGTCAATGGGCATGCGGACCCTCGCCACCTGGCCGGTCAAGAAGTTCGACCTCAGTTTCGGCACCAAATTTCAGTACCTCTCGACACTCACCAACGACCTCGAACTGTCGGACAGGTTCGGCGAAATCCGACTCGGCTTCGACGCCCGCCATCCACTGCCCTTCACCATCGGTCGCAGTCAGGCCGACCTCAGTGGTTTTTTCATCCGTCGCCAGTACATCGATGCTTTCATCGGTCGCGAACAGTCCGACCCCCTGGAAATCAACTACGCCAACGAGGTAGGCTTCACCTTCGGCACGACACCGAAGGTCAAGCTGTGGTTCTTCCAGCTCCCGCGCATCGGTCTCGGCTACCGCTGGGGCCCTAATGTCCGGGGCATTCGTCTGAACTTCGGATTTCCGTTCTGAGGCTCGGGGCTCGAGAACCGAGGTCGAGGGTATCAAGATCCGGGCAAGCCTCGAGCCTCAGATCTCGGGCTTTTGCGAGCTCATCAGAAGGTGTAGAGCAGCCTGATCGTCCAACTTTGATACGTCAGGTCGCCGTCGATGTTGTTGAAGAGAAGCTCGGCCTTGAGCTTACCGAAGAGCTCGATGCCACCGCCGAATCCCCAGGTACCGCCGCCGCCGAAATCCCCGTCGAGAATTGTAGAGATCGACATGTCGGCGTACCCGAGTCGCCCTGCGAAATAGGCGGGTCCGAGGAAGAACCGGCCGATCGCATAGATCTGGTAGTAGCTGGCGTCAAAGTTCTCGAAGGTGGCGCCGCGCGAAAACCCGTACTCGACTCCTGCGCCAACCTCGACAAAGGGAATCTTGACCGCGATTTCGAGACCCAGGCTATAGCCCGTGTCCGAGCTGAAACTGATATTGCCGAGATCGAAGTCGCCGCCGAAATCGGCTCCAACGGCCAGATTGAGGTCGAATGCCCGCGCCGGGGCGACGGCCGCGAGGACAACCAACAGGGCGAGGAATATGTTTCGACGAGGCATCAATCCCTCCCGTTAACCGGCAGCACCGTACCACGTAAACCGGCATCCAGTGCGAATGATCGGCTTCTGTGTTCGTGACCGCGGTCATATTCCACGTGGCACCGCATCCCCATTCTGTACCTGCGTCGAAAGCAACCGCATTCCCTCGGATAGGAGCAGATGATCCCGACCCCCCAAATCATCTTGGACACCATCCGGCTTGTCGCGTGCTTTCCGACCCTCCTGAGGACCCTCGCCAGGGAATGATAAAAAGCTGAGATTACCCCTTGACAATCGAGAAAACGGCCGATACGTTAGCTCCAAATACATGATGGAGGGCGGATCATGTCAAAGAGAAAATTGGGCTTCCTGATCATTGCGGTCATGATTGTCGGTGCGATCGTGCCGGCTTTGATCGCCCCCAGCCTCTCCGAGGCTGCGGTTCAAAAGGTGGGTTGGATGGTCTACACGCCAAACCACCCCAATGGCTGCGCACCGCTGCCGTACGACTGCTACGTCATCTGGGTTTACCCGGACAACCCCTGATCGAGGTTCGTCAGCTCCAATCTGACGAATCCCATCAGGTGAGCCTATGCGGCACGTCCTGAGAGTCGTGTTGCCCTGTGCCGGCGTAGTTCTCCTGTGCGCCGGAGTGCTGGCGTCGCCGGCCGACAAGGCCGGACCCACCTGCAGCGTCCAGTCCCTCAGCCTCGAAAACCCTGCCTACATGGTCGTCGATGCAGTCGTGCGCGGGGAGCGTCTGCTCCTGCCCGACTACACGAAAGGGCTCCGCGAAGTCGACCTTCAGACGGGCAAGGACCTCCGTTCGGTCCTCCCCATGGGCACCCAACGGGGCGAGGTCACCGGACCGCAACACCTGGGTTGTGGTTCGGAACGTTGCGTGGTCTGGGGTGACCGTTACTTCTGGGTCTACTATGACTCCAGGTGGCGATTCCTGCACGAGTACCCGGGTATGAACAGCGCCGCCAGCGGCCAGCCGCTGGTCTTCCCAGATCGTATGATCGTCTACGGGGTCGCCAGCCCGGAGGTATCGGGCGGCGGGGTTCCAGCGTATCTCTTCGTCCAGTACGACGACGGGGAGATTCTGCCACTCCAGGAGTACCCGGCCTCGATGCCGATTCCGGAGATCGTCAAGCGGATCCACTTCCAGGGCGTTACGACCGGAGGTCTGGCGGAGCTGCCGGACGGAGGCTGGGTCTTCGTCGATCCGCGCAGCTATTCGGTCTTCGTCTTCGATGCCAACGATCGCCTCACCAGGGCGTGGCGAGGAACCAACCCCCTCTTTCGGGCGCCAAATTGGGGGGCCTCGCCTCCCGTCTCCGATGATTCGGGACGTCAGGCGTACTCGCGATGGCAGCTCGCGCAACCGCAGGTGAAGCGTCCGGTCCCGCTCGGCGAAGATCTCCTGGCATTCGTCGTCGGGGTGCCCGACGGGCCGATGCGGCAACGCCACGAGCTGGACATCTACAAGACGAGCGGCGAGCCGGTCGCAGTGGGCCTGTCGATCGACGGCGTCCGATCCGGACGGCTCATCATCGCGGACGCGGGCGCAGGTCGCCTGGTTCTCGTGGGACAAGAAACCTGGGAGCCGTCGGCCGCCACCACGGTCTGGCAGGTCGAAGTACCGCATCTTTCGGTCACGCAGTAGCAGGATTATGGGGATTTCATGAATCGCACCACGGTCATCATCATCACAGGGTTGGCGATGGCACTGGGCGTCGTAGCCTTCGGATCCGAGGTTGTTGCTCCGGACGGAACGGTTGTCACGGATATCGTGGCGGCGCAGGCGAATGACAGCACGACGTGGGTCCGGGTCGGCGCGGGTGTTCCGGTAGCAACGGTTGCTACGGCGGAGGGACAACTCGCCCTGCCGCAACTTGCCGTCGCCTCCTACCTCGTTCAGGACGCGGTCAGCGGCGAACCAGTCACGATCGGTTCGTTGACCTGGCTGGTTCCCGAAGCTCCAGAGACTCTCACCACCGCGGAGTGGGAATCGAGCCGCGGGCACCTCGACCTTCATTGTCGCAACGGTGATCGCGTCGTCGTTGCCGCACGGGGTCATGCACCGGTGACTACCCGGGTTGTGACCGACGGTCGACGTCACACGGTTCTGTTGCAGCCCCGATCCACGGTCACGATCGAGCTCGAGCCGGCGACTGCGGCTCAGATGTGGCTTGCTCGTGAAGATCAGATCGACGTCCTGACCCTGTTCGCGAACGTCGCCGCCAAGCACGATGTCCCCGAGGATGGCCGGATTGACGTGCCGGATCTCGATCTCGATGCAAGATATTTAGGCGTTGTCGTCGCGCATGGCAAGGCACCGGCGGTCACGATGTTCCGTGATGTCTCCGAACCGCTGACGGTGCAGCTGGCGGATGGTCTCGAAGTCACCGGCAGGGTACTCGACGAGGAGGGTGAACCATTTGCCGGGGCAAAGATCGACGTCCTCGGGCAGATTTCGGAACTCGACAGCTTTCGCTACAACCAACGTGGCCGGAGCTCGCCAAATGGCGAGTTCGCATTGGCAGGGCTCCTTCCGGGCGCGGTCCGTGTCCGCGCGTGTGCAGACGGCCTTGCCTGCGCAGAGGCCATCGTCGAGCTGAGCGAAGACGCCGCGAGCGAGCCGGTCACCCTGCAGCTGATTCCCGGTCGCGACATCGTGCTGGTTGTCGAGAACGAGATTGGCGAACCTGCCGCCGACGCGATCCTCTACTTCAAAGACCGGGTGTATCAGACCGACAGCAACGGCGAGCTGCGTGTGCCGGGTTTGTCGCGCGGCACGACCATACCGATCAAGATCTTCGGTACCGGATTCGGGTTCTGGGAGGGCAGCTTCGCGACCGACCGCGAGCGTGTCGTCATCACCGTCCCGGGCGGAGCGATCATCGAACGTCAGGTTCTTTCACCGAGCCGATTCGCAGCCGACGAGGTCATCGTTCGCTGGCAGGCCTACACCTCCACCGGTCGCGAGGGGAAGTCCGGCAAGGGAAGCTGGGATGCCGAGCACGGTATCGCCCGCGCATCGGGCCTCGAGGCCGGTACGTACTCGCTTTCGGTCAGGCTTCCCGGCTCGGCCACGATCACTTCCGAGCGTGTCACGGTGGCTCTCGGCGAGGAGTTGGCGCTTGCCCCGATCGTTCCGGACCGCGGCCTCGCGCTGGCCGGGCGGGTGCTCGATGCGGAGACTCTGCAACCCGTCCCCGGAGCCCGGGTCAAATGCGAACCTGGCTCGCCGGCAGTCTTCCGGGCACCGGAATTGCTCGGCGACGTGCCGAGAACTCTGACCGACGCCGACGGCATGTTTCTCCTGGAGGGTCTCGACCCGGGCACCTGCCGTGCAATCGTCAGCGCCTCGGGTTACGCTACGTGGCGGCTCGACGGCGTCGAGCCTGACGACGTTGGTTACGACATCGGAGACGTGGAGCTCGACGCCGGCATGACGATCGTCGGTCAGGTCTACGACCGGATGGATCGTCCCGTCACCGGCGCGGTGGTGGAAATCACCGAGGCTGCCGCCTACGCATACTTCGCCGAAACCAAGGTTCGCACCGATCACGACGGCTATTTCCGCGCCGATCGCGTGCCGGTCGGCCGATGGAAGGTGACTGCCACGCACGGCCAGGAAACCGCATCCGAAACGGTCGAGGGCGACTCCCGGGAAACGGTGGTGGCGGATCTCATGCTCGGTGGCATCCGCATCGAAGGCGAGATCTGGCTTGGCGACGATCGGGCGCCGGGAGGCACTCTGGTCCTGACCACCGAAGGAGCGCAGGCTCCCGGTGTCGTCGTGATGATGCAGCGGGTCACCGATGATCGACAGATCTTCGGCATCGACCAACAGCCGGTACAGTTCACGGTCGGCACCGACGGGCGGTTCTTTGGCTCGGGCCTCCAGGCAGGTCAGTACTGGGCGTCCTACACCCCTCCAGGCTCGGGCGCCGCGCCGATCACCAAGTCTCTCGTCGTTCCGCAGGTCGAGACTTATCGGTGTGCGATCCAGTATGCGGATGCAGCCGTCGAGGGATACGTCGTCGACGACGACCACAATCCGGTAGCCGGGGCGATGGTCCTCGCCAGCGTCGGCGAGAACGCTCAGGACGTCACGGCCTATACCGACGGGGAAGGCCGCTTCTCCGTGCGCGGTCTCGAGCCAGGCCACCTGGTGCTGACGGCCAGCCACACCGACTTCGCGCCATCCGACCCGTCGGAGCTCGAGATCCGCGACGGTTCCGTCGAGGGACCGGTTGTGCTCGAGCTCCAACCGCACGACGGCGCCAGCGTGTTGCTCGCAGTCAACACCCTCGCCGGCTCGGCCGGTGGCGCACCAGTCTATCTCGTGGGGCCCGAAACCTCGACCGGTTTCACGGATGGGGGCGGCTTGGCGACCTTTACCGGCATCCCTGCCGGCAGCTATCGTCCATGCGGCATCGCGTATGGCGGAGCCACCGGTTGCGGTCCGAATTTGATGGTCGACAATGGCGAGCAGCTTCAGGCTCAGCTCGATCTCGGCCAGGGTGGATACATCGATGTCTACCTGGATGATGACGCGGCCGGTTTCGCATCTTCGAAGAACGTCGTAGTGGCGGCCGCGAAGCGGGGGCCGAGGATTCGGGTCACGACTGCCGACGGCGTCGATCTTTCGAGCCTTCTGTTCATGGCGAGCCCGCCGCAACAAATGAGCGGTGGCGTCCGTATCGGACCGCTGCAGCCCGACGACTACATCGTCACGGTCACCACCGAGCTCGGACCACGGCAGGGCCAGGTTCAGGTCCGCGAGGGCGAAGGAGTTTCACTCGACCTGCGGTGACTTGATCGAGCAATAGCACAAGGGGGCGGCTTGAACCGCCCCCTTTCCCTTTGCGATGCTCGGTGGTTTCCGTTCGCGACCTATCGCCGACGTGTGGGGACTGGACGCTTCGTCGGTCCACCGCTTCTTTGGAGCTGTTGCGTCCGGATGTCTCCACGCTGCCGTCCGCCATAAGCCCTGTTGAGAGAACCGGGCGTCGTCGCCGGTCGGGTCGCCGGGCGTTGCCCGGTGGTTGGCCGCGATCCCGTGGACGGCCGGGTCGAGGGTCGCGTGTCGACCGAGGGACGAGTTGAGGGTCGCGTGTCGGCCGATGGACGGGTCGAAGGTCGTGTGCTCGGCCCCGGCAGGGTTTCTCTGCCGGGGACGTCAACCGTCGACCACCCTCCCTGGCCGCGTCGGTCCCAGCTGCCGTCATCATTGCGCCGGTAGACGTTTCCACTGCGGTCGGTATAGATGTTGTTGTCGCGATCGCGCGCCACTGCAGGGCGGCGATCCGGTGTCACGCGATCTCGGGTGGTGGCCACCCGGTCCGAGTTCGCGGGTCGCGCGTAGATGTTGTTGTTCGGTCGGGTCCGTCCGTAGGGAGTGGGATGGGGACGGCTCGCAGCAGCCGACCCGTGAAGGTAACCGTGGCGGTAGCCCGCCCGGTAGCCGGCGCCGTAGCCGTACCACGGATAGGGTCGGTACCAACCCGGGCCCCACCAGCCGCCATGCCAGTGGCCACCCCATCCCCATCCGCCGAATCCGACCGAAAAGTTGAACGGACCGGTCGACCAACTGAGGCCGAAGCCCCAGCCGTACCACGGGTTCCACCGCACGTGAAAGCCCCAGGTCGAATGGTGGGGATAGTAGTAGCGTGGTCCCCAGTAGGGTCGGTAGTACCAGCCGGTGCCATAAACCACACAGCCGTGCGCGATATAGCTCGACGTATAGCCCGGTGTGTAGCCCACATAGACGACTTCCGGCGTCGACTCATAGACCTTCACATAGGTAACGTTGTAATGAGGGTTCGACGGAGGGATGGTGTAGATCTCGTCCGGTACGTTCTTGCAGACCATCCAGGGTCCGGTGGCCGACGTGGATTCATACCAGATGCCCTGGTCACAGCAGTAATATCTACTACCCGACTTGATGACCGCAGCCGAGGTGTTGACCGCATAGGTCATGCGGGTACCCTCGACAGGTTGAAACTGTGGTGTGCCGTCGTACTCAACGCTGAATGATGCTCCGGCGTTCGTTTTGACTGCCGCGGTCTGCGGTACGGCCTGTTCGAGCAGCGCCTCCTGCGCCTCGTCGGTGCCGGCCACCGATGCGCGGAGATAACCGACGTCCGACTCGGCCGGAATCTCCGAGAACTCCACCGACAGTTCGTCGTTCGCCACCCAGATCCACGGACCCAGATCGAGGTCTTTCGTACGGTACCAACGACCCGAGAGCAACGCATAGTAGTCCTGGCTCGCGATCTCGAAGAGCACGTCGGAGTCGGTATTCGACACCATCATCACCTCGCTCGCCGAGAACGGTTCGAGCTTCGGTTGGCCATCGATAAAGATCAGCTCCGCTGGCACCGTCGACACCACGATCTCCGGAATGCGCTTGTCGGTTGCTTCGGCCTTGGACGCGTCCTGTTCCTGCTGCTGTTTCTTGAGCTCGTCGTCGACCCTCTGGACATCCTTCGGCAGATCACCGGCCAGCTTCCAGGGGCCCTTGATCGAGGGGGATTCGAACCAGCGCGTGTCCGACGCCAGGTAATAGGAGTTTTTGTGTTTCAGGATCACGTACGGGGTGTTGACCACCCGTTCGAGCGACGAGCCATCGACGTCTTCCAGCTTCGGCTCGCCGTCGATCAGAATCAGCACCGCAGGTTCGTATTTGACGATGATCTCCGGCGGCGCGTGTTTCAGGTCAGCCTCGGAACGCTGAACGATTTCGGCGTCTTCGAGCAGCGGCACGAGGCGGTCGAGTTCGATCTCCAGGTCCCAGGTGGGGATCTTTTGCTCGAGAAACGATGCCAGCCTCTCTCGATCTCCCTCTGACGTCTCGGGGAAGGCCACGGACGGGACCTCGATATCGAAAAAGCTCACCATGCGGGTGTCGCGATTGACGTCAAATCGGCCGCTCAGCCAGACCGCACCATAAATCGGCGCGTCTTCGCCCTTGGCGATGGACACCGCCGCCCGCGCGTCAAATGTGTTGTTCGTCCAGGAATCGATCTGCGGCTCGAACATGGTCACGGTGAACAGATCGCCTCTCATGACCTGCGGCCACATCTTGGTTGTATCATCGTTTTCGGCGACGACTGTTCGAGGGACCGCTGCGATCGCGATCGCCACCACCATCGCCACGAGCACGGCTCTCTTGATCATTCATAGCCTCCCCGGCTCCGCATGAGCCGTCACCAGCCCCGTCGCCGTGGCGAGGATCCTGCAGCTTCGCCTTGATTGCCCCTCAAGCGAGTCCTAAACGTTGCGGGATCGCAGGTGATGTTCAGGCGCCGAACGACGCGACCGCCAACTCCTCGTCATCGAACATCTCGAAAACGCCGACCAGCTGGGCCATGGTCAACAGCTTGCGCGCCTTGATGTTGGCGTTCAACAGCTTGACCTCGGCGTCGTGTGATGTGGCCGTCACCTTGCTTCGGATGAGCTCGCCGAGACCCGAGGAATCAATCGTGCTCACGGTTTCCAGATTGATCAACAGTTTCTTGCCGCCGCCATCAAGTTCTTTGACGAGCGCTTCTCGAAGCGCCACGTCGCCGGTGCCGATGGTGAGCTTGCCGTCGAGATCGAGTATCGCGACGTCACCCACCTTGCGATTGGTGATATCCATGTCAGTCCCTTCGGGCTCTCGCGGCGGGCGAACCCGCGCCGAGCGTGGAAAAGTCGAGACATTATCGCACAATTACGGCCAAAAGCCAGCAACTTCTATTCCGAACCGCTGTCAGCGTCCTTCTCGTCTCGCTGCGAGAGCGAGATCGCTGCATCCGAGTCAACCGACCGGAGGTGGATGTCACGTTGCGGAAACGGTATCTCTATGCCGGCCTCGCGGAACGCGTCATCGATGCTGACTCGCAGATCACTCGAGACGGCTACGAAGTTCTCCCTGGTCCAGGCACGTAGCTCGAAATCGAGGGCGCTGTCACCGAATCCGAGGAAGAGCGCCTCCGGTTCGGGATCAGCCAACACCTCGGGGTGGTCACCCGCAACCCGGTTGAGGATCTCGATGACCACGCGCGGATCGGTGCCGTATGCAACTCCGACCGGCACCTTTGCACGGCGCCAATTATCGCTCAGGGTCCAGTTGATGACCTCGGTAGATATGAGGTTGGCGTTGGGGACGATGACTTCGGCACCCTCGATAGTGCCGACCACGCTCGCCCGCATGCCAATACTCTTGACCGTTCCGAACAGGTCGTTGACCTCGATCTTGTCGCCAACTCGGATTGGCCGCTCGAACAGCAAGATCAGGCCCGATACGAAGTTGTTGACCACATTCTGGAGACCGAAGCCGATGCCGACGCCGAGAGCACCGATGATCAGACTGATGTTCGAAAAATCGAGACCCGCAGCCGAGCCGGCGATGATGACGCCAATGACGATGATCACGTAGTGGGTCAGGCGGGAGATGGTCGCTGGTACGCCGCGCGGAAGATCCATCTTCGGCATGACGTCCGTCTCGAGTCCGAATCGAATGATCCTCGAGATCTTGAACGTCAGCCAGACAATGAAAACGAAGATCAGGACGTGCGCAGGGACAATCGAGAAATCCCCGATGGAAATCGGCCGATTCAGGATTCTCTTGAGGCCGGACATCACATCATCGAAGACTCCGAACCCGCGCAAGGTCATCGCAGCCCATCCCACCAGCGCGAGGAAGTCGATCAGCGCGAAGAGACTTTGGCGGAGAGTGTCTCCGTGCAAACGGACAAGACCGAATCGACGCGCAAATTTCGTCAGCAACGCGACCCGCACGACCGCCTTCATCAGGATGGTGCCGACCCGGGCCATGATCGCCGCGTAGACGCTGGTGAGGGTTCCGTCGATGATCAGGGTTGCCAAGCCAACAGAGCCGAAAAGGTTGGCGATGGTCCCTGCTACAAACGCGAGGAACACCAACCATGCGAAAAAGACGATGGTGTGCGTCCATCCTTGCGAGACGTCGAGAGCCCGGTTGCGGACCTTTTTGAGAAACCAGTAGCCCGAACCGGCAGCGGTGAGCGACAGGGCAAGGAGTGCGAATCGGTTGATGATGTTGCCGTCAGGTGCCAAATCGGCGATTTTCTGGAGGAAATACACCAGGGGCAGCAGGTAGGCGCCGAGTCGAAGCGACTCGGGGAGCAAAATCGGGAACATCCTCAAGAGGGCAAGCAGCAGGAGAAAACCGAGAAGACTTTCCCAGGCACGCGGCGCGCTTGGATTGAAGACCTCACTGAGAAGAAAGGTAATGATGAAAGCGGCTGCCACCGGACGAGCGAGGAGATCTACTACTGACTGAAGGGAACGGTCCTGTTGCACCCAAAGCGAAGCGTGCCTGCGCAAAAACAACAGAAAGACGGTGAGCAGAACAAAGAACCCGCCTTGCTTGGACAACCTGTCCTTGCTCGCGGTGGCATACGCCTGGATGGATTCCCTGTTTTTTGTCCAGATTTCCTCGAAATAATCAACTGGCGAGGCGGTGAGTCCGGGAGCCGCAAACACCTTCCATATGGGCAAGCTGTCAGAGCCGAAAATGCCTCGTCCGCGGCGATCCATTTCTTCCGAGAGGTGCACCAGCATTTCGTCTGTCGCAACCTTTTCGCGCGCCACCTCGGACTGCAGCGTGAGCACCGCGTCACGACTGCTGAGAACGGCCGTCTCTGCCTCGCCAATCGCTGCAAGCGTGTCTTCGACCTGCTGGCGAAGGACCCCTGGGAGGCTGACTTCGTCGGCCGATTCCAGTGTCAGCTCCCAGAGCCGACGCTCCTTCTCGAGTCTTCGTCTCTCTTCTTCAATCTCGGTGGAAGCGCTCTTCAATGTGCCCATCCAACCATCGAGCAGGCCTGCCGAGCTCAACCAATCGGGTTCGACCTCCTTCACAATCGACCCCGGCCCTCCGGCTTCGACCCGGCGCAGCGTTTCCTCTCTCAGTTGATCAAGCTGTTGCCTCTCGCGATCGAAATCTTCCGCGAGTTTCTCGAGGTCTTCACTGACGTCTGTAGCGGCGACCGCATCGCGAAGCGTGACGCTGATCTCTGCGGCTTCATTCGGAATCTCGGACGCAGGAATCGCTGTCGGCACCGGCGTCGGCAGTATGGCCGGAGTCTCCGTCGGCTCCTGGCCTGTTTGAGCGAAACTCGTCGTTGCTACCAACAGACACGTCACCAGGGCACCACACGACACCTGCCGCAACACGCCCGTACCCACTTTCCGTCTCATTTCATGATCCAATCCAAGACCCAGCGCCCGACTGTACTCAGAGCTATCGTGACGCGATGATTCTAAGCGACACCACCCTCTGGCCCGAAGAGGAAAGTCTAACCCTTCGGCAAAGCTCGCGCCAAAACTCCGTATCCAAGGATTCCAGAGCTCAGCGATGCCGCGAGAATTCCGATCTTGGCGGTTGCAATCAGTGCCTCGTTGTCGAAAGCGAGATCGGTGATGAAGAGAGACATCGTGAATCCGATGCCCGCCAGGCACCCGGCGCCGAATACCTGAGCCCACGTTACGCCTGCGGGCAGCGCACCGTGTCCGCTCTTGACTGCCAGCCAGCTCATGAGGCCGATGCCAACGGGCTTGCCCACCACCAGTCCTACGATGATGCCGAGGGAGAGTGGCCTCGCGAGCACCTCTGTCACATTCCCACCGACCGCAACACCCGCATTGGCCAGGGCGAAGAGGGGCAGTATCAACCAGATCTGGATGGGGTGCAGGTGGTGTTCGAGCACCAGGCCGGTGGGGAGCGCATCCTCGGCCCTGGAGCGGATGGACTCGACGATATCGAGTTGCTCGCGATCATCGATCATCGAGTGCACGGAGGGCTTCAGGTGCTTGATGCGTTCGAGCCGTTCTTCGGTTTCGTCGATGAACACTTGCGGATCGACCCGCGGCCGCACCGGAATGACCAAAGCTACGAGTATTCCGGCCACCGTTGCATGAACCCCCGAGGAGAACACGGCGAGCCACACCCCGATGATCAAAAGATAGAGAATTCCCCGGCGCCACCGGGCTTTTACGGCGACAAACAGCAGCGCCAGCAGAACTGCGGCCGCTCCGAGGGCGCCGACCTGGATCTCATCGGTATAGAAGATCGCGATCACCGCCACCGCACCGAGGTCGTCGGCAATGGCAAGTGCCGTGAGGAAGATCTTGAGAGCCAGCGGCGCACGGGTGCCGAATATGGCAAGGACCCCGAGGGCGAACGCGATATCCGTGGCCATCGGAATGCCCCATCCACGGGCACTCTCCGTTCCCAGGTTGAGCAGCATGAAGAAGGCCGCCGGCACGACCATGCCACCGACCGCCGCTGCCACCGGCAGCACCGCCTTGTCGAACGAGGAGAGCTCGCCGACCACCAGCTCCCGCTTGATCTCGAGACCAACGACAAAGAAGAAGACCACCATCAAGCCATCGTTGATCCAGTGGTGCAGGGAGAGCTTGAACGACGCGTCGCCCCACGTCACACCGATGTAGGTGTGCAGGAGATCGAAGTAGGTATCCGCCCATGGAGAGTTGGCCCACAGCAACGCGACAACGGTGCATGCCAACAAGAGGAGGCTGCCCGCCACCTCTGAACGAACGAACCACTCGAACCAACTGCGGACGCCTGTCGTGTCCTTCGCTGTAACCATTTCAGGCCTCCCGATTGAGATGCGGAATGATATCTCAAACATTTTCGGGTCTTCCCCCCAATCCAGCGCAAACTGTAAAATGTGGCGAATGAAAAACAGAATTGCCACTCGATTCGTCGTCGCGCTCGTTCTTCTCCTCCTCGGGGCGCTCTCCTCCGCCGCTTCGGAGGACCTCACCGGTACGCGTCCGGGTCCCCCGGGTCAGCCGTTGACCATCAACGGCACCCTCTTCCTGCTCGATGTTTCGAAGATCGACGGAGCCGACAGCAGCTTCACCGCTGACGTGTTCCTGATGCTGAGCTGGAAGGACGAGCGGCTGGCCTCGGAAGCCGAGGGGATACGCCGGAAATCGCTCTCGAGCATCTGGAGCCCGCAGGTCCAGGTTCTCAACCAGCGGCGGATCTGGAAGACCTTTCCCGATACCGCCGACATTTCGGCGGACGGCACGGTCATTCACCGGCAACGCTATTTCGGCAGGTTCGCCGCGCCTCTCGACCTCCGGGATTTCCCGATCGACCGTCAGCAACTCGAGATACAGGTCGTGATTCCCGGATACGGCCCAGACGAGATCCATTTCGTGCCAACCACCCACGACCTCGGCACCGGTCGATCGCCCGATATGACGATCCCAGACTGGTCGATCGGCTCGTTCGAGGTTCGCTCCGAGCCGTATTCGGCGGTGCCGGGGGGTCGGGAGCTCGCAGCGCTCAGGGGCACATTCGAAGCGCGCAGATATCTCGGCTTCTACATCGGCAAGGCACTCGTGTCAGTGGCCATCATCGTCTTCATGTCGTGGGTCGTCTTCTGGGTGTCGCCGACCCAAGTCGGGCCCCGCCTCAGCGTCTCGGTGACCTCCATGCTCACCCTGATCGCCTACCGCTTTCTCCTCGGGCAATCGCTTCCACCCGTTTCCTATCTCACGCGGCTCGACTACTTCCTTCTCGCTTCGACGATTCTCGTCTTCATCGCTCTGATACAGGTGGCTTTGACCAGCAGCATGGAAGAGGGGCGAGGTGCGAGGGTCAACCGGTTTTCACGTTGGATTTTTCCGGTCGCATTCCTTCTGATTTTCGCAGTCTCGTTCCTGGTGACCTAGGAGCCTATCCGAGTACATCTCGAAGAATCGCTAGACGCGTCCCAGATCCTTCGCATTTCGGCGCGAGGTCCTGCTACCTTACTGCCGGGAAAGAATGTCTGATCGTCTGGGGGGTCCCATGAAACGGCTGTTTGCCCTGTTCGTCGTATGTTCGTTGATCGTCCCGTTCGTCGCGGCTGAGGACGAGGAGCCCGGCACCGGTATGACCGCCAAGGCTTTCAAGGGCCTGGAGCTCCGCAGTATCGGTCCGGCTTTGATGTCGGGTCGGATCGCGGACATCGCCGTCCACCCGACCGACTTCAGCACCTGGTACGTGGCTGTCGGCTCGGGCGGAGTCTGGAAGACGAACAACGCCGGTACGACCTGGGAGGCGATATTCGACGGTGAGGCATCGTACTCGATCGGTTGCGTGGCCCTCGATCCGACGAACCCGGAAACCGTTTGGGTCGGAACCGGCGAAAACGTCGGCGGCCGCCACGTCGGGTTCGGTGACGGCGTTTACAGAAGCATGGACGGCGGCAAGAGCTGGAAGAATATGGGACTTGCCGACTCCCAGCACATCTCCGAGATCATCGTCGATCCAGAGGACTCGAACACGGTCTACGTCGCCTCCCAGGGACCCCTGTGGTCAGCCGGGGGGGAACGCGGGCTCTTCAAGACCAGCGACGGCGGGAATACCTGGGAAAACGTCCTGTCGGACGGTGAGTGGACGGGAGTCACGGATGTCGTGATGGACCCGCGCGACCCGCAGGTGCTGTATGCGGCCACTTGGCAACACCACCGGACGGTGGCGGCCGTGATCGACGGTGGCCCGGAGTCGGGAATCTATCGCACCGATGATGGCGGCACCGCATGGACGAAACTCACCAAGGGTCTGCCCAAGGGCAACATGGGCAAGATCGGCCTTGCCATCTCACCGCAGAAGCCGGATGTCATCTATGCCGTCATCGAGCTCGACAATCGCAAGGGGGGCACCTGGCGGTCGTCCGACCGCGGCGCGAGCTGGGAGAAGCGCTCCGACGCCGTTTCGGGCGGCACAGGCCCGCACTACTACCAGGAGCTCGAGGCAAGCCCACACGCATTTGACCGTATCTACATCATCGACGTGCGTATGCAGGTGTCAGACGACGGCGGCAGGACATTCCGCCGAGTCAAAGAGGTGGCGAAGCACTCGGACAACCACGCTCTGGCCTTCCGGCCAGACGATCCCGACTGGCTGCTGGCCGGCACGGATGGAGGGCTCTACGAGAGTTTCGATCTCGCCGAGAGCTGGCGATTCATCGCCAATCTGCCGGTGACCCAGTTCTACAAGCTGGCCCTCGACGACTCGGAACCCTTTTACAACGTCTACGGCGGCACGCAGGATAACAACTCCCAAGGGGGACCGACACGGACCGCCAGCGTCAACGGCATCACCAATGCCGACTGGTTCATCACCCTCTTCGCGGACGGCCATCAACCGGCGGTCGAGCCGGGAAATCCCGACATCGTCTACTCGGAATGGCAACAGGGCAATCTGGTGCGCACAGATCGAACCACCGGTGGCATCGTCTACATCCAGCCCCAGCCCGAACCTGGCGACCCGCCCGAGCGCTTCAACTGGGACGCGCCGATTCTGATCAGCCCGCACTCCCCGACCAGGCTCTACTACGCCTCGCAGCGGGTGTGGCGATCGGATAACCGGGGAGACAGCTGGGTTCCGGTGAGCCCCGACCTGACGAAGAACCAGGACCGCATCCTGTTGCCCGTGATGGGCCGTCAATGGAGTTCGACCGCGCCCTGGGACCTTTCCGCCATGTCGAACTACAACACAATCACCTCTCTCGCCGAATCACCGGTCGAGGAGGGCCTGTTGTGGGCCGGAACAGACGACGGGCTGCTACAGCTCAGCGCGAATGGCGGCGAAAGCTGGCAAGCGATCCCGGTCGGAGACCTCCCGGGAATCCCGGACACCGCATTCGTCAACGACATCAAGGCCGATCTCTTCGATGCCGACACCGTGTACGTCTGTCTGGACAATCACAAGTACGGAGACTTCAAACCCTACCTGATGAAGAGCACCAATCGTGGCCGGAGCTGGTCATCGATCGCCGGCGACCTGCCCGATCGGCACCTCGTGTGGCGGCTGGTTCAGGATCACGTCAAACCGGACCTCCTGTTCGCCGCCACCGAATTCGGGCTCTTCTTCACCGTCAACGGTGGCTCGAACTGGATTGGACTTTCCGGTGGGGTACCGACCATTTCCTTCCGTGATCTGGCAATCCAGAGGCGAGAAAACGACCTTGTCGGCGCGTCCTTCGGACGCGGATTCTATGTGCTGGACGATTACACAGCGCTTCGTGATGTCAGCGAAGAATCGATGAGGAAGGAGGCAACGCTCTTCCCGGTCAGAAAGACCCCCTGGTACATCCAACGGCGGCCACTCGGAGACAGCGGCAGGGCATCGCAGGGAGCATCCTATTTCGTCGCCGACAATCCTCCCTTCGGCGCAGTCTTCACCTACCACCTCGCTGACGGTTTGAAATCTCTCGAGGATCAGCGCCGCGACGGTGAGAAGAAGCTGGAAAAAGACTGGAAGGACACTCCGTACGTCGGGTTCGAAGCCCTCGAGAAGGAACGGCGGCAACCGAAACCCGCCATTCTACTGACCATACGCGATGCAAACGGCAACGTTGTCCGCACTCTCAGCGGCCCCATCAAGGCGGGTTTTCACCGCGTGGCCTGGGACCTCACCTACCCGACCACCGCCGCCATCCAGCGAGGGCGGAACATCAGCGAGGAAGAGGAGTCGGAAGGCCGCGACTCGGGCTTCATGGCGCCGCCAGGCATTTATACGGTAACCCTGTCGAAGAGAGCTGACGGCCAGATCACGAACCTTTCGGAGCCTATGAGCTTTGAAGTTGTCCGCTATTTCGAGGGAGTCCTCGATGGGATGACGCCGTCCGCGACCGCCGAATTCATGCAACGGGTGGCCGAGCTGCAGCGCAGTGTGACCGCTGCCAACGCGTCCCTGAGGCAGGCCTTCGAAAAAGTTGATCTCCTCGAGCAGGCACTGGCGAGATCAAAGGTCGATCCGGGTGCCCTCGATATCGAGCTCGCGAGTCTTCGACAGCGACTCTTCGAACTCGACGAGATGCTGTCCGGCAACCGGTCGCGGCGATCGATCGGAGAACCTCGGCCACCCACGGTTTCCGGGCGGCTGCGGGTGGCAGCGATGACCGACGGCCAGTCAGACTATGGTCCGACCATGACTCACCAGCGGGCCTTCGAGATCGCGCGCGACGAGTATGCGACCATCGAGCCTCAGCTGCGCCAGGTCCTCGAGGTGGATATTCCCGCTGTCGAGGCAAGGATGGAGGCGGCCGGTGTGCCGTGGACCCCGGGGAGGTCGCTACCGACAATCCATTGATTGAGCACCGTTCTTTGTTGAAACTCTGCGAGCCTACTCCAGACCCTCGACTCGCGCCGTCGTTTCGGCGACTCGTTCAGACAGGGCTCTGAGCTGATCCCGTTTACCGGCCAGGCGTTCCGATTCTGAACGCACGAAACGTGTGTACGGCGCAATCGTCTCTTCGAGGCGTCGACGACCTCGTTCCGCCTCACTCTCGAAATGCGCCGAGAGAGCGGACATCAGGTCACGTCGAAGGGCCTCGATCTTTTGCTTGAGCTCCACCTTCGCCTGGCGGCGGCGGTGGGGCAGGATGAAAAGACCCAACGCCGCCAGCAGGCCGGCTGCCGTCAGCCCCGTAACGTCGGCCGCGGTAGAGCTCGCAGCCAGCGCCACCGCCGCTCCGAGTCCGAGAGCACCGACCTCGATAACGGCGGCAGACGTCACTGCTTTCTGAAGATCTTCAGCCATGCGCTGTGCTTCACCGGATCGGTCGTACGAGGCGAGCCCTTCGCGCGCCGCTCGCCCGACCGTTTCGAGGAGACGTGCCCGATCCGCCTCGAATCGCCCACTGACCTCTCCGACCATGCGATCTGCATGGGCTGCAACTCGACGGTTGACGTGGTTGACAACGTTCTGCCAATGCCCAAGCTCCGAATCCACCAGCCAGTCGATCAGTGAATCGACCTTGGCGTCCACCACTTCCGGTGCGTCCGCAACAACCAGGCTGTCAAACTGGCTCTTGAGTTCGGATTTGTCGAACAGCTTCGGCAGTCGATTGAGTCGAACCGTGTCATCGAAGAATTCGGTACCACGCTGCTCCATCGCGTGGAGAACGTTGTCGATGTCCGCCAGTCGAAGATCGAACTCTCTGCGGATATCCTCGGTCCACACGCGGGTCTGGCTCTCGATATCATCTATCGTCTTCAGATCAGCTGCCAACATCTCGAGTTGACCCTCCACCCGCTGCAGTGCAGCATCGAGAAGGTGGGAGGCAACGCCGAGGGGGTTCCCGAGCTTGAGCCTCAGAAGCTCTCCACTGTCCAAGGTGTCGCGGAGGTATCTCTCCACCTTCGGCAGGCCGCTTGCCTCCCTCTCCGCCTCATCCTCCGCCTCGACAGCGAGCTTGGAGGAGACCGGAAAGACCTCGGGCTTGACGCCGAGCAATCGCGTGGCGTTCTCGGTCACATAGTCAACGACCTCGACCACCTCGTCCTCGCTCCGCAGGATGTCAATCTTGTTGACTACCATCGCCACCTTTTTGCCCCACTGGCGGATGGTCTCGAGGAATACCCGCTCGCTTTCCGACAGCGGGCGATCGGCCGAGGTCACGAAGACCACGAGGTCAGCTCGCGGCACGTAATCTTTCGTCAAGGCCTCGTGCGCACGATCGAGCGCATTCGTTCCCGGCGTATCAACGACGCTCAACTGGTGAAGGGTCTCCACCGGCGC